>NZ_LGYY01000242.1:0-425 GCF_001308045.1 Shewanella sp. Sh95 | reverse complement strand
TGGTAGTGATTTGTTGGTTGTGGCTATTGTGTTATGGACAGACCATTCAATTTGCAGTACTTGGCGCTGAGAATTGGAGTGCGGTTCTGAGTAGACATGACTGAGCTAACGGTCAAGCGAAGAGCCTGGGTATTAAGACCTTGACCAAAACTAACCCTATCAATTGCCATCTCACTCTTTATCGTAGCAAACCTAAGGGGCGTACAAATCAGCGTTCATCGAGGACTAATTGCCACCATCAATCGGCAAAAACGTACTCAACATCGGCGAAAGAGCCTTGGGTCTTAGCCAGCAATTTACCACCAGAATCTCGGAGGCCAAAGCATCTGGTAAACCCGTACGCCAAACGCACGCCAATGGAGGAACACCTTCGGAACCGCAAAAGCCCGGCATCACGCTATTGCTCACACCAAAGTATAACTCAA
>NZ_LGYY01000253.1:0-426 GCF_001308045.1 Shewanella sp. Sh95 | reverse complement strand
CCATGTTTCTTCACTTTCCACTCACCTTCGCCATAAACCTTCAAGCCTGTCGAATCGATAGCCAAGTGCTCAATGGTGCCACGCGTCTTGGTTTTAAAAGCAATCTTGACGGCTTTCGCTCGTTTGCTGATACAAGTGTAATGTGGGCACGAAAGCGGAATATCAGCCAGTTTAAACACCGAGTTGATAAAGCCTTGTAACGCTCGCAGTGGCATAGAGAAAACACGTTTAACCATTAGTGCGGTGGTAATGGCTAAGTCGCTAAATACGTGTGGGCGACCTTTCCTTGGTTGCTCAGCCTTAGCTTTCCACTGGGCGATAGCGTCCTCATCAATCCAGAAGGTAAGTGAGCCACGATTAATTAAGGCTTGATTGTATTGCTTCCAGTTAGTTGTTTTATAGCGAGGTTTTGACACGATTGATGGG
>NZ_LGYY01000170.1:0-426 GCF_001308045.1 Shewanella sp. Sh95 | reverse complement strand
TGAGTTGACACCGAGGAGGTCGCCCGGGCGGTCGACGCCGGTGCACGGGTGGTCGGCGTCAACGCGCGCGACCTGCGCTCGCTCGAGGTGGACCGCACGACGTTCGCCCGCGTCGCGCCCGCGATCCCGTCGGACGTCGTGAAGGTCGCCGAGTCCGGCGTGCGCGGGCCGCACGACGTCATGGACTACGCACGTGCCGGTGCGGACGTCGTCCTGGTGGGCGAGGCGCTCGTCACGGACGACGCGCCGCGCCGGTCCGTCGCGGACCTCGTCGCGGCGGGGGCGCCACCCCCCCCGCGGGCGGGGGGCCCGTGACCGCCCGGGGCGCCCAGGGCGGGCGGCGGCCGCGGGGCGGGCTGGCGGGCGGCGGCCCGCCCGCGAAGGCCCAGGGGCGCGGGCTTGGGGGGGGGGGGGGGGGGGGCGCGG
>NZ_LGYY01000134.1:0-428 GCF_001308045.1 Shewanella sp. Sh95 | reverse complement strand
GAGACCCCACACTACCATCGGCGCGATTGCGTTTCACTTCTGAGTTCGGGATGGGATCAGGTGGGACCACAATGCTATTGTCACCAAGCAAATTCTTACTGGTTAATTCTACGTCTGACGGCATTGTTTCCTCACTACTGCGACCTCCATGGATGGAGGAAGTGTCATTAGATGTAAGGAACGTCTTTGACCTCATGTACTACCGTACACTCCGCCCTTTGCTCGTCACGGCTTTGTCTGCCGTACAATTACCTGCCTAATTAACCTTTATTTGTTAATTTAGAAAGCTGTATTGAGTTCACACTTCTTAAGTGTTTCTATTCGTCTAAGTGCTACTTAGCAAAACCCATCTGGGTTGTATGGTTAAGCCTCTCGAGTCATTAGTATCAGTTAGCTCAACGCCTCACAACGCTTACACACCTGACCTA
>NZ_LGYY01000289.1:0-382 GCF_001308045.1 Shewanella sp. Sh95 | reverse complement strand
TCAATCCTAGGTCGCTACCACGCCATGCTGCTGCATAGCGATGAACAGACAATCTCTATTGCGGTGGTTAATACCCCGCCGGCGGAGTTGATGGAGGCGCTACGCTTCGCGACGCAAAAGCGGATCGACATTGAATGCTGGAGCCAGGAGCAGATGGATAAGCGTCTGCAGGCCCAGGAAAAGCAGGCGCAACTGGCGCAGAACGACGGGCCGGAAAATATCGCCGAACGGGTCAACCAGATCCTCGAACAGGCCCTGCGTCAGCGGGCGTCTGATATTCATATAAAAAAAAAAAAAAAATGGACCACTACAACGGTAAAGATCTCCTGGCTAACCATAGCGTCACACGTCATGACGTGTGACTGTCTCAAGAGCCGTGCGT
>NZ_LGYY01000228.1:0-428 GCF_001308045.1 Shewanella sp. Sh95 | reverse complement strand
AATGGACCATGCCAATCCACAATTGGAGCCTTTGTTTATCTCAGTTAGCGATTTATTTTGAAGGACGTTTAGATAGCGTGCTGGAAATTTAAAAATTAGCCTGACACAGAATTTTGAACGCCCTCTACTACTATCGGTTATCGTTGGGAAGAAGAGTTCGATCAATCAAAGGCTGAAACTTTAAGTTTTCTTAAACCAAGCTCTCTAATTTTTGACAATATGAAATTAAAACATGGTTCTCAAGAAGGTAGCTATATCGATGAGGCTAATAATGTTGTTTGTTTTGCAGCTGAAGCTCTAAACCCGTCATTCCGCACCTAATTTTCGATTTAAAAAACTTGACGGCGATCGGTCATTCTGATCTATTACTCTCTTTTGCAGGTAATTCATCATGGCCGCTCCCGCTATCTCTATCCGTAACCTCGACC
>NZ_LGYY01000139.1:0-428 GCF_001308045.1 Shewanella sp. Sh95 | reverse complement strand
ACCTTGGTTTGCGCCTACATGCACACCGGCGAGGGCCTGCACCGGTTCGTCGACCCGGTCGACGACGAGGTCTACCTGTACAGCCAGTTCGAGGTCGCCGACTCGCGCCGCGTCTTCGCGGTGTTCGAGCAGCCCGACCTCAAGGCGACGTTCACGTTCACGGTGACGGCCCCCGCGCACTGGACGGTCGTGTCGAACTACCCGCAGGTCGGCGACCCCGAGCCCGTGCCGGACGGCCGCAACCTCAACGGCGGCCCCGGCGCCGGCACCGCGACGGGGCGGGTCTGAACAGCGCCCCGGGTCTCCGCGTCAACACAGCCCTGCTGGTCTGGCGCCCCGCCACCCCGGCCGCGGCGAGCCATCCCCGAGCCCGCCACCCCGGCCCCCCTCCCGCGCGGAGCGCCGCGCGTGTCCGCGGCGGACCCCCC
>NZ_LGYY01000178.1:0-432 GCF_001308045.1 Shewanella sp. Sh95 | reverse complement strand
GATAAACATTGCCGAACAATGTGGTCTTTAGTTTCATAAGTCGTTCCCTCAGGAAGGAAATGCGAGTGATTTCACCGTCACCGGCACAACCGATCCGCCAAAAAGAGGCGTACCAATGTCGATATAGTCTCCCGCCCGGATGCTCACCTCATCGATGACCGCCAGCGGAAGGTGTGGAAGCTGTGGCCGCAGCAGCATGCCCAGCGCTTTGCCAAAATCCTGCCCGGCCACCAGCAGCAGTGGACGGGGATTGGGAAAGCGGGCGACAAACGCCAGCAGGGCGTCAATTACGGTCAGTAAGGTGGCGTAGCGCACCGGAAGTGAAGCGGGAAGCGCCAGCACGTAAGCGTCCGCCTCGGGGGCCAGATCGAGCTGCGTCAGCGCCTGGAGCCAGGCGTTCGGCAGATCGGCGGCATCCTGCGGGATAGCCAC
>NZ_LGYY01000026.1:0-60645 GCF_001308045.1 Shewanella sp. Sh95 | reverse complement strand
TCAATCAGTGCCTTAGAGGCCAGCATCAAGCTGTTTAATCGTTTTAGGTGAAGTTCTGGGCAGTATTGGTGTAAAGAATGTTGTAGGATATTGGCTTCGCGCATCTTGTTGTCCAAGTGTAGTTTTTAGCGAAACCATTTGATCATGCAACAAGATGCGCTTCCACCCTAATTTGATGATTTATTTGTAAATCATCAGGGGATTCTTCAGCGCATAGTGTCTAACTTGTCTTGGGATCATCAATAGCCTTGCCTTATTGAAGCGTAAACTCGACAGGCTAGATATGCATGTCGAGTTTACTATCTATAGGCCTTGCTGCATTTCAACGCGCTTAACGCTTACCAATCAGGTTGTGCCACATGCGTTTAAAGCTGGCAAAAATCCCAGGATGCTCGAGCGCTGGCATAGGCAATTCTTCATGTTTCACGGGTGGCGCGATACGTGGCGATAACGCCTCAATAAACGCCGCTAAACTGGGCGCCAATTGGGTAGAGGGAAGCTCGCCGGGGATTTCCACCCATACACTACCATCGGCATTATCCACCGTTAGCATCTTATCGCCTTCATCAAGCAAACCAATAAACCAGGTGGGTGGTTGCTTAAGTTTTTGCTTCATCATCAAGTGACCGATGATATTTTGCTGCAACGCGTCAAAATCCACCTCGTTCCATACCTGTAGTAATTCTCCTGTGCCCCATGGTGAATCAAATAGCACGGGCGCCGCAAAATACTCACCATAGAAGTAATTGATATCAGACCATAATTTAAGTTCAAGTGCATGCTCAACATTCGCAAAGCTGCCTACTTGTTCACGTTTAACAGGTAACCAGCTCACCGCCTCATCGGATGATTCATCAAACTCTCCTTGAATGCACAAAGATGGCTCACCTCGCGGGTAATATCGCGGTAATTCGCCTAAAGTTGATAGGTAAGACTGATGATAGTTTTGCAAAAATTTATCGAGAGCAGGCAGACAAGACACTTAAGCACAATCCAATTTCGGGTATAATGTGCGCCTATTTTGACATGGAAACAGTATTGATGACACAGAATCACGATCCCTATAGTGATGCAAAAGAACTTGCGAGCTTAACTTTAGGTAAAGCTACTGATTACCAAGCCGAGTATGATGCATCGCTGCTGCAAGGGGTTCCTCGCTCACTTAACCGTAACGCTATCAACCTGACTGCGGAGAGTTTACCTTTCCACGGAGCCGATATCTGGACGGCCTATGAGCTGTCTTGGCTAAATGCAAAGGGTAAACCTATGGTGGCTATCGCCGACATTCAGCTAAGTCATGCAAGCCAAAATCTGATCGAGTCAAAATCCTTCAAACTGTATTTAAACAGTTTTAATCAAACCAAATTCGACAATCTCGATGCGGTGCAAAAAACCTTAGTTAAAGATCTAAGTGAATGTGCCCAAGGCGATGTTAACGTTAAGATTATTGAGCCTAAAAGTTTTGGAATTCAACGTGTCGTCGAACTGCCAGGCACTTGCATTGACGATCTGGATATTGAAGTCAGTGATTATGATTTTAATCCTGATTATCTTGAAAACAGCACAGATGAAAAACAGATTGTCGCTGAGACACTCAATTCTAATCTATTGAAATCAAACTGCTTAATTACCTCTCAACCCGATTGGGGCAGTGTGATGATCCGTTATCAAGGGCCAAAAATCGATCGCGAAAAATTACTGCGCTATTTGATTTCGTTCCGCCAACATAATGAGTTTCACGAACAATGTGTCGAGCGAATTTTTGTCGACCTAAAACATTACTGTCACTGTGCTAAGTTAACTGTATACGCCCGCTACACCCGTCGTGGCGGCTTAGACATTAACCCCTACCGCAGTGACTTTGAGCATCCGGGTGAAAGCCACAGGTTAGCCAGACAGTAATGGATACCTTCTTAAAACAATAAGATAAACACGCAAAAAGCGCTGATTCACTCGCTACGAGTCTGAACCAGCGCTTTTTCATTTGTTGTCATGGTACTGGCACTGAGTAATAAACGTCGTAACCATTGATGGCTCGGGTTTTGGGTATATTTACTGCTCCACACCATATATAAATCAATTGGTCTTGTTTTTAGTGGCATAGGTAGTATTTGTAGGCCAAACATTTCAGCGTATTGACTGGCATAACGTAAAGGGGCAATACCTATCGCCTCACTTTTACCTACGGTTGCAAACATACTTAATAGAGAGGACTGTTCACTGTACATCCTGCGCCTTGGTAACACGCCTTCAGTAAACAAATCCCCCGCCGTCAAATTAAAACGCCGCAAATTTAAAAATACGTGTTTCTCCTCAAAATACTGTTGATGAGTAATGGCTCCATGAATACGAGGATGCTGCTTACTGGCAATACAGACTAAACTTTCAGTAAAGAGTAATTTACTTGAGAGCAAAGTTTGCTGCGCAGGTTTAATATCGATCGCCACCGCAACCCGCTCAAGCAAGATATCGCGATATAACTCAGCCTCCTGTGGCGGCGATTCACGAAAAATCACTTCGATATCCGCATCCAACAATAAAGCTTGCACACCTGCTTGCAGCGTTTCAATAACCGACTCATTGGCATATACATAAAAGCGCCGCTGGCTTGAGCGGGGATCAAAATGCTCAAACCCAAGTAATACGGTTTCGATATCGGCCATGGGTTGCTCAAACTTGCGATACATCTCTCTAGCTACTGCGGTTGGTTCAATTCCACGCCCAACCCGAGTAAACAGCGACTCTCCTACCCATGATCTCAATCGGCCAATGGCATTACTCACGGAAGACTGGGTTAAATCTAACTCCTGCGCCGCTTGGGTAAACGAACGTGTACGATAAACCACCATAAACACACGTAATAAGTTTAAATCTAACGGCTTTTGTGTCGGCATAGGGGAAACACTCATTCACAAGATAAATATTACA
Organism: Shewanella sp. Sh95; assembly: GCF_001308045.1. Taxonomy (NCBI): domain Bacteria; kingdom Pseudomonadati; phylum Pseudomonadota; class Gammaproteobacteria; order Alteromonadales; family Shewanellaceae; genus Shewanella; species Shewanella sp. Sh95. Next base: position 57,717 of record NZ_LGYY01000026.1, on the reverse strand, counting down.
ACCCAAGCTAACTCGAGTTATCTAAATATACAAGCTGGCTATACTCAAACCATCAACGACACAATCCCACTTATTGGTAGGTAAAATGATGCAAAAATCTTTGATGACAATCAGTATTCTCGCCAGCTTCTCCTTAAGCGCAGTCGCCGCTGAACACGAGCATGAACACATCAGCCTGCACTATCAAGGCAAGCCTGCTACCAAACAAACCATAGAGGTGAACAAGGCCACAGCAGCCACCCTTAACTTTGCCGATAAAAAAGCCTTTGAAGCGTTTTCGAAGAATCTTATCGCCGAACTCGATGAACCTACGGCAGCGATTTTACGGGCCGATTTCAGCTTTATTGGCGATAAAACTCCTGACACAGTTAACCCGTCACTGTATCGTCAAGCCCAGCTGAATATGGTGTCTAACGGCTTATACAAGGTCACCGACGGCATCTATCAAGTGCGCGGCACCGACTTAGCCAACTTAACCCTTATCCGCGGTAAAACAGGCTGGATCCTGTATGACGTGCTACTCACCAAAGAATCAGCAAAGTTGTCATTGGAATTTGCGCTTAAACATTTACCAGAGGGCAATGATTTACCTGTGGTCGCGATGATTTATTCCCATAGCCATGGAGATCATTTTGGCGGTTCCCGCGCCATTAAAGACATGTTTCCAAACGTCAAAGTCTATGGTTCCCATAACATCACCAAAGAAATTGTTGACGAAAACGTCCTCGCAGGAAATGCCATGAGCCGCCGCGCCGCCTATCAATACGGCGCCACATTAGAGCGCAATGAGCAAGGCATTGTCGATGCCGCACTTGCCAAAGGCTTATCCAAAGGCGAAGTCACCTATGTAAAACCCGATATCACCCTTAACAGCAAAGATAAATGGGAAACGCTGACTATCGATGGTATCGAAATGGTGTTTATGGATGCCTCGGGTACAGAAGCTGCGTCGGAAATGGCCACCTATATTCCCTCAATGAAGGCCCTATGGACGGCTGAACTCACCTACCATGGCATGCACAACATTTACACCTTACGTGGGGCAAAAGTACGGGATGCCATCAAATGGTCTAAAGATATCAATGCATTGCTAACACGCTTTGGTGATGATGCGCAGGTACTGTTTGAAGCACACTCCGCGCCCGTGTTTGGTAATACGGATGTCAACGCCTACTTAAGAATGCAAAGGGATAACTATGGCCTAGTCCATAATCAAACCCTGCGTTTAGCCAATAATGGGGTGGGTATTCAAGATATTGGCGATGCGATTCAAACCACAATCCCCAAAGCCGTGCGCGATACTTGGTACACCAATGGTTATCACGGCACCTATAGCCACAATGCTAAAGCCGTGTACAACATGTATTTAGGCTATTTTGATATGAATCCGGCCAACTTAAACCCACTACCCACAAAGGATGAATCCGCCAAATTTGTTGAGTATATGGGCGGCGCTAACGCCGTGCTTAAACATGCCAAAACCGACTATGCCAAAGGCGAATACCGTTTTGTAGCCACCGCACTCAATAAAGTGGTGATGGCAGAACCTAATAACACAGAAGCCAGACAATTACTTGCCGATACCTATGAACAACTGGGTTATCAAGCCGAAGGCGCTGGCTGGCGCAATATTTATCTGACGGGTGCCCAAGAGTTACGCACAGGAGTCCAGCCCGGTGCACCTAAATCAGCCTCAGCTGATATTTTAGGTGAAATGGATATCTCAACCCTGTTTGACTTTCTCGCCGTCAAAGTCGATAGCATCAAGGCAGCAGAGCTTGGGCTGTTAAGGCTTAATGTGATTAATCCTGACACTAAAGAAACGCTCTATGTAGAGCTAAGCAATGGTAATTTAAGCAATATTCAAGTTGATAAGCCGATGGAGGCTGATACCAATCTTTATATTGATAAGCGTTATATTACCGGTATTTTACTCGGTAAAACGACCCTTAAAGACTTGCTGGCTAACGGCAGTGCCAAACTGGAAGGCGATAAAACCGCTTTCGGTAAAATTATGTCAACCTTAGTCCAGTTCGATGCCAACTTTGAAATTGTCCCACTACCACCGATTACCAAGTAGATAATTCAACGCCCTGAATATTCAGGGCGTTTTTATAGGATGAGGATGTGAAATTCACACAAGATTAGTTTGTAGAAGTCGTTGCAGCAGGAGTGGCTTTACACTCCAGTAATAACTGCTGAAAATGCGCGCCTAAATCCTGCTGAGCAAATTGCTCACTCGCCAGTGCCATTTGTTTAAGGCTTTGCATTGCTTGATCTAATCCTTGCTGCTCAATAAGGTTTTTCGCATAGGCCGCGGCATCGGCGCCCTTTTGCAGCAAGCTTGCCACTTGATCAAAACTCACCTCTTGTTCCATTAGCTTCTGTAGGTCGCCGAGTAATTCTGTCACCTTGGCCGACTCCACTAAGGCGCCTTCGACATTCACTAACTTACCTAAGGGATCTTGCGTCAGTTTCTCTGTCACGCAGGCCGACACTGTGCCCGCCGCCGCACTTTGAGCCACAACATCGAGTCCGCGGCTACGAATTTGCTCAACCACTTGCTGCAGTTGCGGATCTTGAGCAAGCCATGCCTGCTCTAATTGCTGTTTTTCATCGCCACCAAAGTAGCCACAGCCACCGAGCAGCAGCAAAGTGCTAGTCGACAAAAGGCATTTGAATTTCATCATTAACAACCTTATCAGTGAGTTCTCTTACATGACTATAGCGAGCGAGGTTTAATCTAAAATGAATAATCAAGGAAGGAATAACAAACTCAGCTAAAAGAACCGTAATCTAAATTCAAAGTGACTCATTGCAAGCAAAAGCCTTATCCGCTACTGAGTACATTTGACGACTGAGCATGCCGCCAGTAATCCGGTGATACTGGTTAGCTGCATGGAAATCGCCACATTCCCCAAGCTATGACTATGCATTAAGCTCAAACCAAAACGATATTCATCATTGAGCCGACCAAAGTAACCCTGCCAATGCTGTACACCAGAGGTTGTGGCATCGAGTGCTGATCCAGGTTCAATTAGCAGCTTAATATTGGAATAAAGCTGAATATGTGAGGGGAGTTGAAGATAAGAGCGGTGCTTAGCTTGGCTTGGTGAAGCAACGTTCTGCCACTGATTAAGCTCAACCCAGTTACGGGGTTCGGCAGCTTGCAGCGCGCCATCATCAACCGCCAGCAAACTGTTTGGTGCTAAGTCAAAGGCAAAGGATTTCAGTGACTGTGCAAGGCCCAAACCCGTAGCCTTGATGTAGGATTCCTTTAGCGCCCAAAGATCAAAAAAGCGCTGCCGCTGCGCATCTTCACCTTCAAGGGCTAATAAGCCTTCGGCTTCAATCGGGGAAAAATAATGATTAAGGATCGGGTAAATATTAGTGCTGGCGCGGGAGCGCTCGATATCCACTCCCAAGCCTAGACGGGGCTTCGCTGTTATAACGGCTGCGTCCGTATCATCATCTTGCGCTAAGGCAATCAATAACCAGTCGCCACTGTGGCTTAAGTTAAACTCCATGCCAGTACACAGAAACTGCTCATGGCTGAGGCCGGGTTTGCCCTTTTCACCGTATTCAAAACACCAGTCCTGCGGCGCAATCAGTCGTTGGGAGGAGTAAGGTGAGGCTCCACCACGAGATTGCAGTCCTTGGGATAAGACGCAGCGCAGCGCCGCTCGCACCAATAAGCCATTCATTTGTGCCTTGGGTGCCCGGTAACGCGCCACTTTAGCGCGCTCGTCCTCACTCAAGAGCGCCATACAGGCACTCGTGCTGGCCGTATCCATTTCGGTTAATGGTATAAAAAAAAGCTCAATATTCATTAAGTTATCTCAATAACACCTGAGTTTAACGGCAGCCCTATTCTACTCAGTTCTGCTCGGCTGACGAACAATATCTGAACCTTACCAATAACCAACTGAATTTTAAAAACTATTTTTGATGAAATCGCATTTAGCTGCTTTGTTCGAAAACAATTTGATCATTAAAAAACCATTTCAAGTCCCATATGATTGTATCGAGCAAAAACCTAGGGTAATCTGCATCACCACTGTGTACTGTAAAACACCCAAAAACACGGGTTTTAAGCCTCTTTTAAGCATGAGTGTTGACTCAGTTAAAATGGCAATATCATGCAGTCCCGATAGATTATGTGGGTGAAAATAATAATGATGGGACCGCACTAACAAGTATGAGTTTTCCAAAAGTCGACACTCAAGTTTCTGATAACGCTCGCATAAAGAAATTGAGCACAGAGAAAAAGTCTCGCCATAACACGGCAAGGCACCGCAATGCCACCACCACGCCGGAAATGCGCCACTTTATTCAGCAATCTGAATTGAGTGTGAGTCAGCTCGCCAAAATTTTAAATATTACCGAAGCCACAGTGCGTAAATGGCGCAAGCGCGAGTCAGTGAACGACAGCCCGAACACCCCGCATCACCTGAATACCACCCTCACGCCGATGGAAGAATACGTGGTGGTGGGACTGAGATATCAACTTAAACTGCCGTTAGATAGACTGCTCAAGGCCACGCAAACCTTTATCAATCCCAATGTGTCCCGCTCGGGGTTGGCCCGCTGCCTTAAGCGTTATGGGGTTTCGCGCCTAGATGAGTTTGATCAAGAGCTCGTGCCTAAACAGTATTTTAATCAATTACCTATCAGCCAAGGCAGTGATATTCAGACCTACACGGTCAACTCCGAAACCTTGGCCAAAGCGCTTGCCCTGCCAAGTACCGATGGCGATACCGTAGTACAAGTGGTGTCACTCACCCTACCGCCGCAATTAACCGAGGCCGAGCCTAAATCAGTGCTCCTTGGTATAGATAGCAAGACAGATTGGATTTATATCGATATTTATCAAGACAGTAATACCCAAGCGGCCAATCGCTACATCGCTTATGTACTTCAAGACGGGCCGTTTCATCTGCGTAAATTGCTGGTACGCAACTACCACACCTTTTTAGCCCGCTTTCCTGGCGTGCAAACCCCAAAAGCCATCGCTAAATCCCTTAATAAGGCAACGGCCAAACGCTTTGCCAGTGGAGACTCGTTATGAGCCATACCCCTTCACAGCCTCAATTATCAACCGATGAAAAAGCCGATAAGAGACTGAATAAACGCTTAAAAGATATGCCAATTGCCATCGTTGGCATGGCGAGTATCTTTGCTAACTCCCGCTATTTAAATAAGTTTTGGGATTTAATTTGCGACAAGATTGATGCCATTACCGACGTACCCGAATCCCACTGGTCGATTGATGACTATTACGATGCGGATAAGTCAAAGGCCGATAAGAGCTACTGCAAACGCGGTGGTTTTATGCCAGAGGTCGACTTCAATCCGATGGAGTTTGGTCTGCCGCCCAATATTTTGGAACTCACCGACAGCTCGCAGTTACTCTCACTGGTCGTCGCCAAGGAAGTCCTGCAGGATGCCAATCTGCCAGACGATTACGACCGTGATCGCATCGGCATCACCCTCGGGATTGGCGGCGGTCAAAAACTAAGCCATAGCCTCAATGCGCGCCTGCAATACCCAGTACTGAAAAAAGTATTTAAAAGCAGTGGCCTGAGCGATGAAGATAGCGAGCTGCTGATCAAAAAATTCCAAGATCAATATGTCCACTGGGAAGAAAACTCTTTCCCCGGTTCCCTTGGCAACGTGATTGCCGGACGCATCGCCAACCGTTTCGATTTAGGCGGGATGAACTGCGTCGTCGATGCCGCCTGCGCCGGTTCGCTTGCCGCCATGCGTATGGCGCTGACCGAACTGACCGAAGGTCGCAGCGACATGATGATTACCGGCGGTGTCTGTACTGACAACTCGCCCTACATGTATATGAGTTTCTCAAAGACGCCAGCCTTTACCACCAACGAACAGATTCAACCCTTTGATATCGATTCTAAGGGCATGATGATTGGCGAAGGGATCGGCATGGTCGCCTTAAAACGCCTCGACGATGCCGAGCGCGATGGCGACCGTATCTATGCGGTAATCAAAGGCGTTGGCGCATCATCGGACGGTAAATTTAAGAGCATTTATGCACCGCGCCCCGAAGGCCAAGCCAAGGCATTAGAGCGCGCCTATGATGACGCAGGCTTTGCGCCGCACACCGTTGGCTTGATTGAAGCCCACGGTACAGGCACAGCAGCAGGCGATGTGGCCGAATTCAATGGCTTAACCTCAGTATTCTCGAAGGATAATGAGCAGTTACAGCATATCGCCTTAGGCTCAGTTAAATCTCAGGTCGGTCATACTAAGTCCACCGCGGGCACAGCGGGTGTGATTAAGGCAGCATTGGCACTGCACCATAAAGTCTTGCCACCAACAATTAACGTCAGTCAGCCCAACCCTAAATTAAACATCACCCGCTCGCCCTTTTATCTCAATACCGAGGCACGCCCTTGGATCCAACGCAGTGACGATACGCCGCGCCGCGCCGGGATCAGCTCCTTCGGTTTTGGGGGCACTAACTTCCATTTAGTGCTCGAAGAATATCACCCCGAACACGCGCGCGATGACGCCTATCGTCAACGCTGCGTAGCGCAAAGCTGGCTGTTTGCCGCCGCCGACAAAACCGCACTGCTGAGCGAGTTAAAAACCGCATTGCAGCAAGCCACTGCGGCCAAAACAGAGCTTTCTCAGGCGCATTTTGTTGCCTTTGCGAAAGCCTACGCCCTGCGTGAACTCCCCCCGCAATCGGCCCGTCTTGGCTTTATTGCCAAGGACTATGCCCAGTTACAGACTCTGTTAACCCAAGCGATAGCGCAGCTAGAATCCAATAGCGCCGAGAGCTGGCAGTTACCCTCAGGGATAAGTTTCCGCGCCCAAGCGCTGGTCAAGGATAACAATAAGGTCGCGGCCTTATTTGCCGGCCAAGGCTCACAGTACCTGAATATGGGACTGGAAATTGCCAATAACTTCCCCGAGCTTCGTCGCCATATCCACGCCAGCGATAAAGTGTTTAGCGACCGTGGTGAGGCTTCGCTTTCAAACGTGCTGTACCCGATCCCCGCCTTCGATGACGAATCGAGAAAAGCGCAGGAAAGTGCATTAACCAATACCCTTTATGCCCAAAGCGCCATCGGCGCGATCTCTATGGCGCAGTACACCCTGTTGACTCAGGCGGGTTTCGCCCCAGATATGCTCGCAGGTCATAGCTTTGGTGAGCTTTCAGCCCTGTGCGCCGCAGGCGTTATCTCAATGGATGACTACATCAAGCTGGCCTTTGAACGTGGACAGGCAATGGCGCAGTCACCTCAGGATGCCGACTCCAGTCGTGATGCTGGCGTCATGTATGCCGTCATTCTTAAGCAAAAACAAAATATTGAGGCTATCAACGATTGCCTAGCGCAGTTTGACGACGTCAAGATTGCCAACTACAACTCACCGACTCAACTGGTGATTGCAGGCGCTACTACAGCAACACAACAGGCCGCTAAGGCCATTGGCGAGTTAGGCTTTAAGGCAATTGCCCTGCCCGTTTCCGGCGCCTTCCACACGCCATTGGTTGCCCATGCGCAAAAGCCCTTTAGCGAAGCCATCGATAAGGCTCAATTCAACACGCCAAAGATTGCCCTGTATGCCAATGGCACAGGAGAGCTACACCCTACTGAAGCCAACGCCATCAAAACCGCCTTTAAAGATCATATGCTGCAATCGGTGCACTTTAGCGAGCAGCTAGAGGCCATGTATGCCGATGGTGCACGGGTGTTTGTCGAGTTCGGCCCGAAAAACATTCTGCAAAAGTTGACAGAAAATACCTTAGCCGCGCAGTTAAACGAGCTTTGCCTTATCAGCATTAACCCCAATCCTAAAGCCGACTCTGACAGCCAACTGCGCAGCGCTGCGGTGCAACTGGCGGTTGCGGGGGTAACACTGGGGGAAATCGACCCTTATCAAGCCGAATTGATTGCGCCAGCAACGCCTTCAGCCATGAATATCAAGCTCAACGCGACCAACTACATCAGCCCAGCGACCCGCAACAAAATGGTCGATTCGCTGCAATCGGGCAAAATAACCAGCCAAGTGCAGTATGTGGATCGCCTCGTTGAGAAAGTGGTTGAGAAAGTCGTTGAAAAACCCGTGATTGTCGAAAAAATTCTAGAGAAGGTTGTCGAAGTGGAAAAGCCAGTGGCACAAAATAACAATAATATTCAACAGCAAACGCCTGCACAGCTAGCCAGCTTTACCACTGGACAGGCGAATCAAGATGCCCTGAGCGCCTTTTTTGCAGCTCAAACCCAGGCCGCGCAATTACATCAACAATTTTTAGCGATCCCGCAGCAATACGGCGATACCGTCAGTGCCCTAATGGCAGAGCAAGCCAAAATGGCAAGCCTTGGCATCACCATTCCAGAGAGCCTGCAACGCTCGATGGAGCTGTTCCACCAGCATCAGGCACAAACCCTAAAGAGCCATGCTGAATTTATGCAATTGCAGACCAGCAGCAGCCAAGCGGCATTAGCCCTACTCGGCCAAATGCCAGCGCCTCAGGTTCAAGTCCCCATTCAAGCGGCACCAGTGGCAGCTACAGCGGCAACGCCAGTCGTTCCAGCACAGGCACCTGTGGTTCAAGCGTTAGCCGCAGAGCCAAAAGCGACTGTTGCGCCTGTGAGTGAGCCCCAAGTTCAGCAACCCCAAGCTCAGCAACCTCAAGTAACACAACCACAAGTGCAAACTGTGGCGACAGCAACTAACGTGCTTTCCGATAAGTCAGCCGTGCAGCAAATCGAGACCGCCATGCTGGCAGTGGTCGCCGATAAAACGGGTTATCCCGTTGAAATGTTAGAACTTGGCATGGATATGGAGGCAGATCTTGGTATCGATTCTATTAAGCGCGTGGAAATTCTAGGCACGGTACAGGACGAATTACCTAACCTGCCAGAACTGAGCCCTGAAGATTTAGCCGAGTGTCGCACCCTAGGGGAAATTGTCGCGCTGTTTAGCCAAGCGACTCCTGTAACAGCTGCAGCCTCAGTTAGCCATGCGACACTAAATGCAGTACTCGCAAGTGCAGTAGCTGCAAGTGCGGCGCTATCTAATGATGAAATTGAGCGCACTATGATGGCGGTGGTAGCCGACAAGACTGGCTATCCCGTTGAAATGCTGGAACTCAGTATGGATATGGAAGCCGACCTTGGTATCGATTCTATCAAACGCGTGGAAATTTTAGGCACGGTACAGGACGAGTTACCCGACCTGCCAGAACTCAGCCCTGAAGATCTCGCCGAGTGTCGCACCCTAGGGGAAATCGTGGCGCTGTTTAGCCAAGCGGCTCCTGTAGTATCGACAGCCGTAGTAGCTGCGGCCACAGCCAGCCATGCGACACATAGTGCAGTAGCTAAAGGAGCTGCAGTTTCTAATGATGAAATTGAACGCACTATGATGGCGGTGGTAGCCGACAAGACGGGCTATCCCGTGGAAATGCTGGAACTTAGCATGGATATGGAAGCCGACCTTGGTATTGACTCTATTAAGCGCGTAGAAATTCTAGGTACAGTGCAGGACGAATTACCGAACCTGCCAGAACTGAGCCCTGAAGATTTAGCCGAGTGTCGCACCCTTGGGGAAATTGTGGCGTTATTTAGCCAAGCGACTCCTGTAGTATCAACAGCCGTAACAGCTGCAGCCTCAGTGAGCCATGCGACACAAAATGCAGTACTCGCAAGTGCAGTAGCCACCAGCGCGGTTTCTAATGATGAAATTGAACGCACTATGATGGCGGTGGTGGCCGATAAAACCGGCTATCCCGTGGAAATGCTGGAACTGAACATGGATATGGAAGCCGACCTTGGGATCGATTCTATTAAGCGGGTGGAAATTCTAGGCACAGTGCAGGACGAATTACCGAACCTGCCAGAACTCAGCCCAGAAGATTTAGCCGAGTGTCGCACTCTAGGGGAAATAGTGGCGCTCTTTAGCCAAGCAATTCCTCTAGTATCAACAGCCGTAACAGCTGCAGCCTCAGTTAGCCATGCGACACAAAATGCAGCACTCGCAAGTGCAGTAGCAGCAAGTGCAGCGGTTTCTAATGGCGAGATTGAACGCACTATGATGGCGGTCGTGGCCGACAAGACAGGCTATCCCGTGGAAATGCTGGAACTCAGTATGGATATGGAAGCCGACCTTGGTATCGATTCCATCAAGCGCGTGGAAATTCTAGGCACTGTACAAGATCAATTGCCAAACCTGCCAGAACTGAGCCCAGAGGATTTAGCCGAGTGTCGCACCTTGGGTGAGATTGTCTCCCTCTATGCGGGTTCGCAAGCATCAAGTGAGGCGCCGCAGCAAAACCATGCTGCGCCAATTCAAGAGGCGATTACAGAAACAGTCGAGGAAATCATCGACCTGCCGCCCCATAGTGAGGTGATGCTAAAAAAGTTGCCAGCGGCGGCTGAGTTAGCGCGCATCATAGCAACTAGTGATGTTCAACTGACGGCAAACAGTTACGTCGTTATCGGCGACGATGGCCACAACGCGGGGGTGATTGCCGAAAAGCTTCACGCCCAAGGGGTTAAGGTCGCGGTTGTACGCTCACCCAAAACGGTTGTGACCAGTGCATCGCCACTCGATAGTCATATTGCCAGCTTCACGCTGGCGGCGATTGATGATGAAAGCATTTGTGAGGTCATCAATCAGGTTGAAGCGCTTGGCCAAATCGCCGGTTTTATTCATCTGCAGCCACAGCATAAGTCCGTTGCCGATAAAGGTGCAGGCTTAGTGCTGGCAGACGAAGCCAAAGCCTCGGTCGAGCAAGCCTTCTTGTTTGCCAAGCACTTACAACCGCTGTTAACTGAGCGCGACCACTGCCGCTTTGTCACCGTCAGCCGTATCGACGGTGGCTTTGGCTATATCGGCATGGACGAGTCGGCTAGCGTCCTCATTAGCCAGAGTGAACTCAACCAAGCGGCGCTCTCTGGACTCACTAAAACCTTAAATCACGAGTGGCCGGGAGTGGTTTGCCGCGCGCTGGATATCGCGCCAAACTTGGACGCAAAAACGGTCGCTAATGCGGTGGTGCAGGAATACTACCTCCAAGATGCGCCGGTCGAAGTCGGTATTGATAGCGAGCTTGAGCGCACCACCTTAGTCGCTGGCAATGCCGTGCTTCGCCGCAGTGGCGCGTCTCTCTCGTCTGCGGACAAAATCCTCGTCACAGGCGGCGCTAAGGGCGTCACCTTCGAGTGCGCCTTAAGTTTAGCGAAACGCTGCAAGGCACATTTTATCCTCGCGGGTCGCAGCGCCCATCAAGGGATCCCCGCTTGGGCTCAGGGTAAAAAGAGCAACGAACTCAAAGCCGCAGCCATTGCACATCTGCAAAGCCTGGGTGATAAACCCACTCCAAAACAAGTGGATGCCTTAGTTTGGCCTGTACAAAGTAGCCTTGAAATCAGCCATGCCTTGCAGGCCTTTGAAGCAGTGGGCGCCAGCGCCGAATACTTAAGCCTAGATGTTAACAATCCTGCCGCCATTGCCAGCACCATTGCGTCCATTAACGCTCTATCGCCTATCACTGGGATTATCCACGGTGCGGGCGTACTTGCCGATAAACATATTCAAGACAAAACCTTAAGCGAACTTGAACGCGTTTATGGCACTAAGGTGACCGGACTTAACAATCTGCTGTCAACGCTGGATCTTAGCCAGTTAACGCTCATCGCCCTGTTCTCTTCGGCAGCGGGTTTTTACGGCAATACCGGCCAGAGCGACTACGCCATGTCTAACGACATTCTCAATAAGGCCGCGTTGCAACTCGCGCAGCAATTGCCACACGCCAAGGTGATGAGCTTTGACTGGGGTCCTTGGGATGGCGGCATGGTCAATCCTGCGCTGAAAAAGATGTTTATCGACCGTGGGGTCTATGTCATTCCGCTCAAAGCGGGGGCCGAGTTATTTGCCAGCCAACTATTGAGTGATACAGGGGCACAGCTGTTGGTCGGAACCGATATGCAGGGCAATACCGCCAATGCCGTTGAAGCTGCATCAGCAAAAAAGCCTGAAGCGGATCTAACCACGGCGTTAGATCCGCAGCCTATGGCCCAAACGGTGCCGCAAAGCATTCGCGTCATGCGCAGCCTCGACCCTAAACGCATGAGCTTTATTGAGGATCATTGCATCAACGGTCATGCGGTGTTGCCAACGGTATGCGCCATCGATTGGATGCGTGAGGCCGCCAAGGCCCATTTAGGTAAGGCGGTGAGTGTCAGCGATTATCGACTACTCAAGGGAATTATCTTCGATGAGGCGCTACTTGCACGTGATACGCCTATTGAGCTCGAATTGATGCTCACGCCGCTTGCCGACGCTAGACAGCAATCGACTGAGGCCTTAGCCGCGCTGATAAGCTTTGAAGGTCGCCCGCAGTATCAGGCGGTGTTAGTGGCGCAGGCGGATGATACGGCAGACGTGCAGCGTTTCGAGGTTGACGAGTTGCATTCTCTGATGCAGGAGATGGCACAGCAACCCGCTATCGCGAACAGTGAATCGCTCTACAGCGATGGCACCCTGTTCCATGGCCCAAGACTGCAAGGTATAAGCGAAGTGCTCGCCTTTGATGATCAGCAGCTTATCGCTAAGGTAGCACTGCCAGCGGTGGCCTTAGACGACTGCGGTGAGTTTGCGCCAAATCTTGAGGATAAAGGCACACAACCCTTTGCCGAAGATCTGTTATTGCAGGCCATGCTCGTGTGGGCGCGCCTTAAATATCAAGCGGCAAGCTTACCCAGTGCCATTGGCGAGTTTGTGTCCTATTCGCCCTTAGGTTCTGGCGAGAAGGCAGTATTAGTGCTGGATGTGCTCAAGCATTCGTCCCGAACACTTGAAGCCAATATTGCGCTCTATCATCAAGATGGCCGATTAAGCTGCGAGATGAAACGGGCCAAGGTTACTGTCAGTAAGACGCTCAACCAAGCGTTTTTGGCCAATAAACCTCAGCAACCAACGCATGTGCAGGCAGCAGGCCAAAGCACGGCCGAGGTAAGTGTTAAGTGACACTCGACCCAAGCGCATATGCCGCATTAAGCAAGGCGGCACTAAACAGTCCGCATCCCAATGCCAAGCCACTGCGAATAGCCGTATGGCTTGGTGATGGGTGGATGCAGAGTGTGCTTAGCCATGCACAAACCGATGTTAGCAAGCTGCAGCAGTTGATGGCTTGTCGAATTCAGCTCAATGTTGAAGATAAGCCACTGATTAATGAGCCAGCTGATGAGCCAACACTGGTCGCCTTGCTCACTGATCAACTCGACCATATTGCGCAGAAACAACTTGTTGAAATTCGTTTTGAATATCAGCAGCAAGCCCGTAGCCTGTATCTGCTCGATGGGCTGATGGCAGCGCAGTTACACCTGCATGCCGAGGCTTATATTTCCGCATTAGCGCAAATCCAAGCTGAAACCGCCGAAGAAACAAATGCTATCAATACAAATACCGTCGAGCGCTGCTTAAACAGCGCTTTTAGCTTGGCGAAACGCGATTGTGCTCAGGCGGTTAATGGCTACGCGCAGGCAGGCAATCTTGCCAGTCAGTTGAATGTATTATCTCAAGCGGTTGAGGCGTTAAGTCATCGCAGCCTCAAAGGCATTCAACCAATGCTTGATGCGACTGATGCAGCACAACTTGCTGAACTACTCGCTGAACAACACGCTGAACTGTGCGCTGAAAAGCCCGTAATAAGCGCACAGAGCGGCTATTGGTTTACCAAGCCCCATCAGGCAAGGGTATTAAGCCTAAATCTCATCGGTAAAGTCCCTAAAACTCAAACAGCCCAAAGCCTTATCTTGACCCAAGGCACTCGGCTTATCGCTCAGCCGTTGCTCAATGCCAACAGGCTTTTTATTCCCATTAGCGGCAACACGCTTGAATCTTTAACGGCACAGTTATCACAACTGATTGATTCATTAGATTTATCGGCAAGCTTTCCCGATACGGATTGGCTCAGCAGCCAAGGCAGTGATTGGTTTAAGCGCTATCAAGCAAAGGATGAATTAGCCTTAGTGCTGATGGCTGGCTCCCTTGAAGAGCTTATGCAAGAAGCCAAGGCGATGCGCGCTTATATTGAAAAGACGCAACAGACTCCTGCGCCAGCGCCAGTACCAGCCCAAACGCCATCGGCCAATCTAGCCTTTAAGACCCCTGCGGGCAGTTATTTTACGGCCTCGCCCCTCGGCGATACGGGCTTAACCTTTGTCTACCCCGGCGTCGGCACGGTTTACCCGAATATGTTCAGCGACTTACATGGCTATTTCCCAGCGCTTTATCGCGAGCTTGAACGCGAGGGCGATTTAGCCGCCATGTTGCAGGCCGAGGCGATTTACCAAGACACAGCCCATTTAAAAGACACCGCAGACATGAACTTAAGTCAGCTTGCGATTAGTGGTGTTGGCGCGAGTTACCTATTTACTCAGCTGTTGACTCGAGTCTTTACTATCCAACCGCAACTGGCTCTGGGCTATTCCATGGGTGAAGCGGCCATGTGGGCAAGTTTGGATATCTGGCAAACGCCACATGCCTTGATTAATGCGACTCAAAACAGCGCCATCTTCAATCAGGAGATTTCAGGCCTACTGCTTGCGGTGCGCCGCGATTGGCAATTGAGTGAAGATGCTCCGCTGGTGTGGAACAGCTTTTTAGTGCGCGCCTCTCGCGCCGAAATTAATGCCCTGCTCCCTGATTTTCCGCGGGTTTATCTAGCCATCGAACAGGGTGATACCTGTATTCTCGCGGGCTGCGAAGCAAGCTGCTTACAACTCCTTGCAAGGCTGAATAAGCGTGGCATTGCCAGCCATAAAGTCACCGCCATGCATACTCCGCCCTCGCAGTCACAGCACAGTGCTATCCAAGGGTTTTATACCTTGGGCTTAAAGGCGAATGCCTGCGAGACTCAGGTGCGCTTCATTAGCTCAGCGCAGCAAAGTACAGTCAGCATCGACAGCCAAAGCATTGCCAAGAGTATTGCCGACACCTTTTGCGCGCCGCTCAATTTTACCGCGCTGATTAACACCGCATATCACCAAGGTGCGCGCTTATTTGTTGAGGTGGGCGCTGATCGGCAAACCAGCACACTTATCGATAAAATCGGCCGCCAACTAGAGTTGGGCACCGATGGCGTTCAAACACAGGGGCAACCGATATTTGCCATGGCATGCAATGCCAAGGGCAGCGATACGATCACCAGTTTACTCAAATGCTTAGCTCAACTTATCAGCCATAGAGTGCCACTCTCCCTTGCGCCGCTTATGCCTCAATCGGCAGCTCAGTCAGCCACTCCTGTTGCGGATAAGATTGCAGATAAGACTACAGCGAAAACGATAGCGCCACATTCAGCCAGCGCATTAGGCCATTATTCAAACGTATTCCAAGAAGGAGAACCCCTTTGAGTTCTCAAATGCATGCTCACCCGACTCAGCAAGACAGCACCGCAGTGCCAAACGACCAGCGCCAAAGCTCAAAGGCGATGCCAAAGATTGCCATCGTCGGCCTTGCCGTTCAGTATCCCGATGCCGACACACCTGAGCAGTTTTGGCAAAATCTGCTGGATAAAAAAGATTCCCGCAGCCAAATCGATGCGGCCAAACTCAATGCCAATCCTGCTGATTACCAAGGGATTCAAGGCCAAGCTGACCGTTTTTATTGCGACAAGGGCGGCTATATCCGCAACTTTCGTTTTGACCCGCAGGGTTATCAGTTACCGCCAGCGGCCTTTGACGAGCTCGATGAAAGCTTTTTATGGGCATTAGATTGCAGTAAAAAAGCCCTGCTGGATGCGGGCGTGGATTTAACGGCACCATTACTTGAGCGCACAGGGATTGTAATGGGCACGCTGTCGTTCCCGACCGCAAGCTCCAATGAATTGTTTTTACCGATTTACCATCAAGCGGTTGAAAAGGCATTAAAAACCAAGCTTAATCAACCCGAATTTGCCCTAGCACCCTTCGCCAATGGTTCAATTGCGGGCACGCAACAGGCCACCAATGGTGCCATCGCCCACACGGCGTCTAAATTGTTAAGCGATGCCCTCGGCCTTGGCGGTGCACAGCTCAGCCTCGATGCCGCCTGCGCCAGTTCTGTCTATGCCCTCAAATTGGCCTGCGATTATTTAACTACGGGCAAGGCCGACATGATGCTCGCGGGCGCGGTATCGGGCGCCGATCCCTTCTTTATCAATATGGGATTCTCGATTTTCCACGCCTATCCAGACCATGGGATTTCGGCGCCTTTCGATAGCAATAGCAAAGGCTTATTCGCAGGCGAAGGCGCAGGCGTATTAGTGCTTAAGCGTTTAGAGGATGCCGAGCGCGATGGCGATAATATCTATGCTGTGGTCAGTGGTATTGGCTTATCGAACGATGGCAAGGGCCAATTTGTCTTAAGCCCCAACAGTAAGGGCCAAGTGCAAGCCTTCGAGCGCGCCTATGCCGCCGCCAACACCCACCCGAGCAATATCGAAGTGATTGAATGCCATGCCACCGGCACACCGCTGGGGGATAAGGTTGAGCTCACTTCGATGGAGCGTTTTTTCGAAGATAAACTCGGCGGCACTAAGGCGCCGCTAATAGGTTCGGCTAAATCCAACCTTGGGCACTTACTCACAGCTGCCGGCATGCCAGGGATCATGAAGATGATTTTTGCCATGCGTTCAGGTCATCTACCGCCAAGTATCAATTTAACGGCGCCGATTTCATCACCTAAGGGGCTGTTTAGCGGTAATAATATTCCCACACAGCGTCAGGCTTGGCCCGATAAAACGGGCAACGATCGTCGCCATGCGGGGGTGTCTGTATTTGGTTTTGGCGGCTGCAATGCCCATCTGTTGTTGGAATCCTATCAGCCGACAATTCGCAGCGCCGAAAAGCAAGCCAACAAACCTGTTTATCAGCAGCAAGCATTAACCGTTATCGGCATGGCGTCGCATTTTGGGCCTTTAGCCTCTATCAATGCGTTGAATAAGGCGCTATTAGCTCAAACAGATGCCTTTATCCCACTGCCGCCTAACCGCTGGAAAGGCTTAGATAAACATCCCGATATCTTGCAGCAATTTGGCCTAAATCGCGCGCCCAAAGGCGCCTATATCGAGCAGTTTGACTTCGACTTTTTGCGCTTTAAAGTGCCGCCCAATGAGGATGACAGACTTATCTCCCAGCAGATTTTGCTGATCAAAGTCGCCGATGAGGCGATTCGCGATGCCAAGTTAACCGCTGGCAGCAAGGTCGCGGTGTTAGTGGCGATGGAAACCGAGCTTGAACTGCACCAATTCCGTGGCCGCGTGAATTTGCACACTCAACTGGCGGATAGCTTAAAGAAACAAGGCGTTCACCTCTCCAATGATGAATACCTCGCCCTTGAAGCCATCGCTATGGACAGCGTGCTCGATGCCGCCAAGCTCAATCAATACACCAGCTTTATTGGCAATATTATGGCGTCGCGCATCGCCTCGCTGTGGGACTTTAATGGCCCGGCGTTTACCATTTCAGCCGCCGAGCAATCGGTCGCTCGCTGTATCGATGTGGCGCAAAACTTACTGTCCCAAGAGGCCCTCGATGGCGTAGTGATTGCCGCCGTGGATTTAAGCGGCAGTGTTGAACAGGTTATATTGAAAAACGCTCAAATCGCCGTTGATCTCGATGCTAACAGCGTGAATCCACAGTGGAAGGTGGGTGAAGGCGCGGGCGCTATCGTGCTTACCAGCCAGCAAGCGAGCAACAGTCAACAAGCGAGTAACAGTTCTCAAAAGGGTTACGGCCAAATTCGTGGTCAAGCATTTGGCACACATCATCAGCTGCCCAAGCTGCTTGATTCGCTGATAACCGAAACGGCTATCGCCAATCCTTCAGTGCCAGCTGCCATTCATATGGTTGAGCAATGTATTGCCCCAGAGGAGCGACTGCCCGCAGAGCAGCTATTAGCGCAGCTTAATCTTATGGGCACGCCATGCAATCGAGTCGCCAATACCCTTGGGCATAACTTTGCCGCTGCGGGTATGGCCAGTCTTCTTAATGCCCTGTTAAGCCTAAAAAACGGGTCTGAGGGTTCAGATAAAAACATTGATAAGCAGGCACTAGTGTCTACCCAAAGCCAAGGAGTGAGCTCACTGCTGCTGTTAAGCCAAACGGCAACGCAGGCGGCGCAACTAGAACTGCGCCTTGAGCAGGATTTAACCTTGAGTGAGCAAAAACATTTAATCAAACCCGTGACGCTCGGTGGCCGCGATATCTATCAACATATTGTGGATACGCCGCTGCCCGCACTTGCCGCCATCCAAGGCAAAATGCGCCAGTTGCGGCCTGTCGCACCGCAGGCGACACAAACTGTGCCCAGAGTACAGGCTGCACTTGATACCACGGCTGAAAACGCCACCCCATTTGCCACACCAATAGCAGTAGAGAGCGGTATGTCATCTAACGCACCACACCAATATTCGGCGGCGCCCTTGGCGCAGGATAGGGCGTCGCAGGATAGCGCGGCACTGTTACAAAACCAGAAATTGGCCCGCGAGGCGCACTTAGCCTTTTTACAGAGCCGTGAGCAGGGGCTCAAACTGGCCGATGCGCTGTTAAAAGCGCAATTGTCCCAGACGACACAAATGGGGTCTGTTGCCCCCCATGTTACCACCAGCGCCAATGCCGCTGCGGCGCAGCACGCTGTACCCGTCCCAGAAGTAAAACCAGAGTTAAAACCTGATCACGCGAATGTCGCACCCTATACACCACCTATCCCAGCGGCTAAGCCCTGCATTTGGAACTATCAGGATCTGGTGGAATATGCCGAGGGTGACATTGCCAAGGTCTTTGGCGCCGATTACGCCATTATCGATAGCTACGCCCGCCGCGTGCGCCTGCCAACCTCGGATTATCTACTGGTCTCGCGGGTGACTAAGCTCAACGCCCAAATGAACCGCTATCAACCGAGCACTATGACCACAGAGTACGACATTCCCGTGGATGCGCCCTTCTTGGTCGATGGCCAAATCCCTTGGGCGGTGGCGGTCGAATCGGGCCAATGCGACTTAATGCTGATCAGCTACTTAGGTATCGATTTTGAAAACAAAGGCGAGCGCGTCTATCGCTTGCTCGACTGCACCCTCACCTTCCTTGGGGACCTGCCCCGTGGCGGTGATACCCTGCGCTACGATATCTCCATCAATCACTTTGCCCGCAATGGCGATACCCTGCTGTTTTTCTTCTCCTACGAATGCTTCGTGGGCGATAAGCTGATCCTCAAGATGGACGGCGGCTGCGCGGGATTCTTTACCGATAAAGAACTGGCCGATGGCAAAGGGGTGATCCGCACCGAGGCCGAAATTAAGCTGCGCGAGCAGGCACAAATTGCACTGGCCAATGAATATGCCCGAAACGGCAATCAGCCACGCTTCACTCCTCTACTAAACTGCGCACAAACGGCCTTTAGCTACGGCCAAATCCATCGTCTACTGAGCGCCGACATTGGCGGCTGTTTCGGCGGTGAACATGCGGCCCATCAGGCGAAGTTTGGTCTCCAGCCTTCACTGTGCTTCGCCTCGGAAAAATTCCTGATGATCGAACAAGTCAGCAAGCTCGACGTGCATGGCGGCGCCTGGGGCTTAGGCTTGATTGAAGGTCACAAGCAATTAGCCCCCGACCATTGGTATTTCCCCTGCCATTTCAAGGGCGACCAAGTGATGGCAGGCTCCCTCATGGCCGAAGGTTGTGGTCAGTTACTGCAATTCTTTATGTTGCATATTGGTATGCACCTTGGGGTGACAAACGGTCGTTTCCAACCCCTTGAAAACACATCGCAAAAAGTACGCTGCCGCGGTCAGGTATTGCCACAATCAGGCACGCTCACCTATCGCATGGAAGTCACCGAAATAGGCATGAGCCCTCGCCCCTATGCCAAGGCGAATATTGATATCCTGCTCAATGGTAAAGTGGTGGTGGATTTCCAAAACCTCGGGGTGATGATTAAAGAAGAAGCGGATTGTACCCGCTACTCGCAGAGCAGTTCTTGGCAAAGCCATTCTTCACAGAGTAATGATGCCCAAGCAGCAAATATCGACAAGCAAGTGGAACAAGCGCCGCTGATGGCGCAAATCCCGGATATGGCCGCTCCCGTAAATAAAGGCGTTGTACCGCTTAAGCATGTAAGTGCGCCGATTGCGCCAGCAGGCTCTAAGTACGCCAACCGCGTGCCCGACACCCTGCCGTTTACGCCTTATCATTTGTTTGAGTTTGCCACTGGCGATATTGAAAACTGCTTCGGCCCCGATTTTAGTATTTACCGTGGCTTAATCCCGCCGCGCACGCCTTGCGGCGATCTGCAACTCACCACCCGCGTGGTGGCCATTGAGGGCAAACGTGGCGAGCTGAAAAAGCCATCCTCCTGTATTGCCGAGTATGAAGTGCCCAGCAACGCTTGGTATTACGTTAAAAACAGCCATCATGCCGTGATGCCTTATTCTGTGCTGATGGAAATATCTCTACAGCCCAATGGCTTTATCTCGGGTTATATGGGCACGACCTTAGGCTTCCCGGGGCAGGAATTATTCTTCCGCAACCTCGACGGCAGTGGCACCTTGCTGCGCGAAGTGGATTTACGCGGTAAAACCATAGTCAACGATTCGCGCCTGCTGTCCACTGTGATTGCTGGCAGCAATATCATTCAAAACTTTAGTTTCGAACTGAGCTGCGATGGCGAGCCCTTCTACCGTGGTAATGCGGTTTTCGGTTACTTTAAGGCCGATGCACTTAAAAACCAGTTGGGGATCGACAATGGTAAAACAACCCAAGCCTGGCATATTGAGCGCGGTATCAAAGCCGACAGCCAAATCAATCTGTTAGATAAAAATGGCCGCAGTTTCGTGGCGCCACAGGGCAAGCCACACTACCGCCTCGCGGGTGGTCAGCTGAACTTTATCGATAAGGCCGAGATTGTAAAAACTGGCGGTAAGAAGGGACTGGGATACTTATACGCCGAGCGCACTATTGACCCGAGCGATTGGTTCTTCCAGTTCCATTTCCATCAGGACCCTGTAATGCCAGGCTCCCTCGGCGTCGAAGCGATTATCGAATTACTGCAAACCTATGCCATAGACCAAGACCTAGGTGCAGGCTTTAATAATCCGAAATTTGGCCAAATTCTGTCAGAAATTAAATGGAAGTATCGCGGTCAAATTAATCCATTAAACAAACAGATGTCGCTGGATGTGCATATCACCAGCATTGAAGATAAAAACGGAAAACGCATCATCAAGGGCGATGCCAACCTGAGTAAGGATGGCCTGCGCATTTATGAGGTAACCGATATCGCAATCTGCATCGAAGAGGCATAGCGCGAGCGCCTAACTTGCGGCATTAACAACAGTTAGCTTAAACAGTACACAACAGCCGCAGTGCAAGGGAATACCCTCACTGCGGCAAATAAATTCAGGCCCCAAACACCTAAAAGTGAAAAGCCCAAATGACGAATACCACACTCGATAATAACTCTCTCGATAATAAAAAACTCAGTCCTTGGCCATGGCAGGTTGATGAAGCCGCCATCAGTTTCGATATCGATTCCCTTGGCAAAAAACTTAAAGATCTCAATCAAGCCTGTTACTTAGTCAATCATGCCGAAAAAGGCCTAGGCATTGCCCAAAGCGCCGAGGTGGTCGGTCTTGCAGAAGCTCAACCCTGCAATGGTTTACACAAAAGCAATGGTTTGCATCCGGTGAGTGCCTTCGCCCCCGCCCTTGGCACCCAAAGCTTGGGCGACAGTAATTTTCGCCGCGTGCATGGGGTAAAATACGCTTACTACGCGGGCGCCATGGCCAACGGTATCGCCTCGGAAGAGTTAGTTATCGCTCTTGGTCAGGCAGGCATTCTGTGCTCCTTTGGCGCGGCGGGGTTAATTCCATCGCGCGTTGAAGCCGCGATTAAACGCATTCAAGCGGTATTGCCCAATGGTCCCTACGCCTTTAACCTCATTCACAGCCCGAGCGAGCCAGCGCTTGAGCGTGGCAGTGTCGAACTCTTCCTTAAACATCAAGTACGTACGGTTGAAGCCTCGGCCTTTTTGGGCTTAACACCGCAAATCGTCTATTACCGCGCCGCGGGCCTGAGTCGCGACGCCAACGGCGAGATAGTGATTGGCAACAAAGTGATTGCGAAAATCAGCCGTACCGAGGTGGCCACCAAGTTTATGGAGCCCGCCCCCGTTAAGATGCTGCAACAATTAGTGAACGAAGGGCTTATCAGCGAAGACCAAATGCTAATGGCGCAATCTGTGCCTATGGCCGATGACATTACCGCCGAAGCCGACTCAGGCGGTCATACCGACAATCGTCCTCTGGTCACGTTATTGCCGACCATTTTGGCACTC
This sequence comes from Shewanella sp. Sh95, assembly GCF_001308045.1. NCBI lineage: Bacteria > Pseudomonadati > Pseudomonadota > Gammaproteobacteria > Alteromonadales > Shewanellaceae > Shewanella > Shewanella sp. Sh95. Next base: position 35,367 of record NZ_LGYY01000026.1, on the reverse strand, counting down.
AAAGATACTATTCAAGCCAAGTACCAATACAAAACGCCGATCCGAGTGGGCGCAGGTGGTGGTATCGGCACGCCCGATGCGGCGCTGGCGACCTTCAATATGGGCGCAGCCTATATTGTCACGGGCTCAATCAACCAAGCCTGTGTTGAGGCAGGAGCTAGCGAACATACCCGTAAGTTACTCGCCACCACTGAAATGGCCGATGTGACTATGGCGCCCGCCGCCGATATGTTTGAAATGGGTGTTAAGTTACAAGTAGTTAAGCGCGGCACTCTATTCCCAATGCGCGCCAACAAACTCTATGAGATTTATACCCGCTACGACTCGATTGAGGCGATTCCGGCAGAGGAAAGACAAAAGCTGGAAGAGCAAGTATTTCGCGCCTCATTAGATGAGATTTGGGCAGGTACTGTGGCACACTTTAATGAACGCGATCCTAAGCAAATTGAACGCGCGCTGGATAACCCAAAACGCAAAATGGCACTGATTTTCCGTTGGTATTTGGGTCTTTCGAGCCGCTGGTCGAATACGGGTGAAGTTGGCCGCGAAATGGATTACCAAATCTGGGCTGGTCCCGCCCTCGGCGCCTTTAATGCCTGGGCCAAAGGCAGTTATTTAGATGATTACCGTGAGCGCAATGCGGTGGATTTGGCGAAACATTTAATGCAGGGCGCCGCCTACCAAGCACGGATTAACCTGTTGTTATCCCAAGGAGTAAGCATTCCAGTCAGCCTGCAACGCTGGAAACCACTGCAACGCTGCTAATTCGCTTTGCTAAACCTTATCGAGCGGGTTAAGTGAAAACTTAACCCGCTTTTTTTGGGTTAAATTTTGGGGTTTCATCTTTGGTTCGATTACGGGTTCAGCTTCCGCTCGGCATGGTTGTTTTCAATCAATTGAATAAATAATGCAAAAAGCTGGTTGGAATTCAGTTTCCGCTCTTCATTGTCACTTCAGTGGCACGCCGTAAACCCGTCCTTGAGGGCTCAACGGAAAAATCCCTTTTTCCGATGTCCACTGCCGTGACAATGCTCGCCTACAAACTATCAAATACATACGACCTGATTTTAAAATGGATTACAGAAACGAACTTTGATGGACGCGATTTTCCCTCGATTTCCCCACTGCAACTCTTACCGAATCGCAGGTAAAAATTGCCTATCTCACTTATATCAGCCAATCCTACCGCCAACACATAATTTAAAAAATACACTAATAATCAGCAGATTAGTCAATAATTTCAAAGTTGGCATTAAGCTCGCAATATCTCCTTTGTGAGTTTATTGCGGGATTGAGTGATAACGGGATGTAAGACGTAACCAGCTTATTCAACTCCCTCAGCAACTAGCTCACTCGACGTAAACATGCAGAGTGAAAGAAGACAGAAAACCGAAATAAGACAAAGGAGGCGGCAATGTTAGGTTGGACCTTAATGTTTCTGGTTGTGGCCATTATCGCCGGACTGTTTGGATTTACGGGGATCGCTGGCGCCGCAGCGGGGATCGCAAAGATTATTTTCTTCCTATTTATTGTATTACTTGTGATTTCCCTGCTGGTCAACGCCCTTAAGGGCAAGGCACCACGCGCTTAAATTAGATAAAAGGAGAATCGATATGAAACCTATGACCATGATTACCACTGCATTTTTAGCCTTATTATTAACCTTTGGACTGTCAGCCTGTAGCGATAACCACGCCGAGGATGCAGGCGAAAAAATCGATGAAGCCATCACTGATACCGGCAATGCAATTGAAGATGCCTGTGAAGAACTGAAAGAAGGCGTTAAAGCGAAAGATACCCGCTGCTAAAACGGATGACAGCGAGTAGTGAGTCCCACAAACGAGCCTATCAGGATAACCACAGTTCAATTGAGTACCACCGAACCACTTTATCGTGACAGCTATTGGTCACGATAAAGTGGGTTTCCCTGAGGCTCGCCGCTTATCGATGGAGGAGATGCCAATGCTGAGTAGGATCCACATTAAGTATTTCTACCTGTTCGGAGCGCTGTTATTTGGCTATTTCGCCGTAACGGGGCACTCCCCTATCCTCACCTTTATTTGGGCATGGAGCAGCCTATCCCTCGCCCTTGTCGGCTCGGCCTATTGGTTTAATCTCGCCAGTATTTTTAGAAAACGTCAGGATGGCTCCATCCCTTGGTATATCCGTTGGGGCTTTATTCCATTTTTATTAGGATGCCGACTCTATAATCTCTGGGCACGGCGCCGCGATAGCGTGCCTTCAATGCAAGCCATTGATAAATATCTATACTTGGGTAGCCGCTTAAGCGCTGCCGATTTACCTAAACTGAATCGTTATGGCATTTCCGCCATTTTAGATGTCACCGCCGAATTCGACGGCCTCGATGTGTCCCTGTATGAGGATCATATCGACTATCTGAATATCCCTATTCTTGACCACAGCGTGCCGACTAGCGCCCAATTAAATCAGGCGATTAACTGGTTACATCGCCAAGTACGCGCCCAAAAGCGGGTATTAATCCACTGTGCGCTCGGCCGCGGGCGCTCCGTAATGGTGCTGGCCGCTTATCTTGTATGCCGCCGTCCCGAACTCAGTTTTGCCGAGGTGCTGCAACAGATTAAAAGCATTCGTAAAACCGCAGGGTTAAATCGCTGGCAACTTAAAGCGCTGGAGCAGATGTACACTCAAGGGGAAATCAAACTGCATAAGCGCGCCTGGATTATCGCCAATCCCGTCTCTGGCGCGGGTAAATGGCAGAGCCATGGCGAACAAATTTGCACTGAGCTGAAACGCTATTTTGAGGTGCAGTTAGCGCTCACCACGCCAGAGATTAGCGCCCAAACCCAAGCGAAAAAAGCACGGCTTCAGGGCGCCGATATCATCATCGCTTGCGGGGGCGATGGCACAGTCACTGAGGTCGCGGCGGAGATTATCGACACAGATATCACCTTAGGCATTATCCCGTTAGGCACCACCAATGCCCTGTCACACGCCCTCTTTGGTTTAAGCAGTAAGCTCAATGCCGTCTCCCAAGCCCTTGATAATATTATCCAAGGCCAGACACAGACCATAGACACGGCGCGTTGTAATGAGCGACTGGTGTTACTGCTGGTCGGCATTGGGTTTGAACAGCAAATGATAGAGTCGGCGAGCCGCGAGCGTAAAAATGCCCTCGGCCAACTCGCCTACCTCGATGGTTTGTGGCGCGCGGTGAATACCGACACCAACCTCGAGTTGCAGCTGAGTTTAGATGACCAAGCCCCAATGACAGTGCAAACCTACAGCCTAGTGGTTGCCAATGCCGCACCTTTTACCAGCTTACTCGCCCAAGGTAAGGGCGAACCCAATATGACCGACGGCTTGTTGGATATCACTTGGTTAGATTCAAACAATGAGCCGAATGAACAGCTTATCAGTCTGGCTGAACTGGCTTTTATCGGCTGGATTAAAGAGGCCGCCAATAGCGACTCTGCGGCCACGGGCAACACGGCCAACACGGGCAACACGGGCAACACGGGCAACACGGGCAACACGGGCAACACGGGCAACACGGGCAACACGGGCAACACGGGCAACACGGGCAAAGTAAAACACGCCCACGCGAAAAAGGTAAAGATCAGCAGTCAGCCCCAATGCAAGTATGTGATTGATGGCGAGATTTGTGAGCCGGAGGAACTCAATATCGATATCCTACCCGCCTCTTTGAAGGTGTTTGTGCCCTATCAAGTGCAAAATGCTGAACCGCAGTCAGAGTCAAAATAAGCTAACACATTCAAAATCAACCGCTGAATCAAAAGCTGCATTAAAAGTTGAATCAATGCATTAGCTTATTTTCAGGCATTTAAAGTAGGTTACTACTTGGCGACGCTATTGCTAACGGGATCTTCGCTAACGGTATCAGCAACAACGGTTTGAACGTCTGACTCCTGCTCATATTTACTGAGCTTGTTATAAAGAGTTTTAACGCTGATCCCAAGCTGCTCGGCGGTGTCGGTTTTATTGCCCTGACTCGTTTCAAGCGCTTGGTAAATGGCGATTTTTTCCAGCTCCTCAAGGCGCATACCTTGGGGGATCACCACATTTTCCTCCGCAGTCGTCTCTTTTTCCGCACTGGGCGTCAGCTGTAAATGCTCAGGGGTAATCTCATGGTCCGCCAGAATATAAGCGCGCTCAATAGCATGCTTTAACTCGCGCACATTCCCCGGCCAAGCGTGGGCCGCAATCGCCTCTAAACTTGAGGACGAGAACACTTTGCTCTGTTTTTCCGCCGCATTGCGATAGGCCAGAAAATGCTTCGCAAGTCCGACTATATCTTCCCCGCGCTCCCGCAATGGCGGCACTTGAATGGGGAAATGCGCTAAACGAAAGTACAAATCTTCCCGCAGTTGTCCTTGCTCAATCGCCACTAAAGGATCGCGGTTTGTCGCCGCCACAATGCGCACATTGGCCTTGAGCACCTTAGGGCTACCGACGGGACGATATTCATTATTTTCGAGCACTCTTAATAGCTTAACTTGATGTTCGAGCGGCATTTCGGTGACTTCATCGAGGAATAAGGTGCCGCCTTCGGCCTGCTCAAATACCCCTTGGTGATCGCGAGTCGCGCCGGTGAAGGCGCCTTTAATATGGCCGAAGAGTTCACTATCGACCAATTCTGGGCTCAAGGCGCCACAGTTAATCGCAATATAGGGCTTATTCACCCGCGGGCTGGCTAAGTGAATGGTATTGGCGACCAGTTCTTTACCCGCGCCACTCTCACCGATAATCAACACATTGCTCTCGGCGGCCGACACGCGGCGGATAGTGCGATACAAACGGTGCATAGGTAACGAGGAGCCCACCAGCAAACCATATTGGTCTAACTCGCTAGCATAGGGACGAATGCGCGTCGAGGTATTGGCAACCAGATGCTGGGCAAAATCGGCTAAGGTTTCGCACAGCAAGGACATATCGATGGGCTTACGGAAATGGTAGCCCGCGTATTTGGACAAGAGTGTATCGAGGTGAGGATTCGGCAGGCCGTCGGAGAGGAAAATAAACTCCACATCCGCAATGGCGCTGGACTCGAGTAAGGCTAAGTAATCTTCACGGCTAAGACGGGGCAGCTCAATGATCGCTACATCGATACGATTGGCCTCCAGCTGACTAATCCAAGATAAATCATCGCTACTGCGTAGCTTGTTGTAGGTCTGTGCGCCTTCGAGCTTCACTAATGCCTGCTCGGTTTCGACGTCCTGTAGATGATAGAAAAGCGTTGGTCGGATCATCTTGTGCCACTCCCTGTGAATAAGGAATCACTGTATGCCAGCTGTGAAACTTTAACAATCTTAACGGTAAGAGTTGCCGACAATAGTCGGCCTACTGGCGACAATGGATAAATATCATCATTTAAATCAAACCATTAACTTATCATTAAAAAGTGAACGAAATATGCATAGAAGCTGAATGAAACTGATATTTCCATGAAAATGTGGGCAATCCGTGTCGGCGGATCTGCCCAAACTACCACAGGAGGTCGTTATGACGTCTAATGTTGCGCAACATCAGACCGAGCTGAGCGCCGATATTAAGCTGGTTAATGAGTTAATCGAGCTGACGCAAACCGGCGTGGATTTTTATACTCGGGCCAATAACACTGTCGATGACTACAGCCTAAAACGCATTTTTATTGCCCAAATCAAGACGTATCAAGGGATGCTGGCGCGATTTAAGCAATTGCTCACCCAATCATTACAACAAATGGGCCAGCACATAGGCCCGCACTCAGTGCCGCCGTCGCAGACTCGGCCCTATGCCGATGTCGATGCTTTACTTATTAAACAGCAACTCGCCGATGCCCTCACAGTGCTCTGCGAGCTTGAGCGTCAGCGCCTTAACCACCTCAAACAGTTAATTAAAAAAGCCAATCACCCAAGGTTAATCAGCCAATTGGCCGAGGATATTGCTTGGCTACAAATCTATTTGGATACCTTACACCTGCATAGCCAAGCCCTGTAAGGCAGCAATGCCAGCCAATAACGCGGCCAACTGAGCCGCGTTTTTGTTGCCTGCGATCTGGCGATTCTTAACGCCTATCTTGATTAAGCCCAATCGCTTTATCACCCTCGGTAATATTTACATTTTGTCGGTAAAAAGCACCGAGCTTGCTTTTTGATTTAACAGTCGAAACGAGCCGAAAACAAATATAATCAATTTAAAATCAATAAGATAAAAATATTGGCACGATTCACGCTTTAGTCCCTTCGAGATAACAACGGAGGATATCATTATGAAAAACACGACAACTTTAGCCTTAACCACCTTGCTTGTCGGTTCTATCAGCTTAAATGTGACCGCCGCACAGGATTGGAAAGACGATGCCAAAGATGCTTGGCTCGATGGCAAGGCCGAAACGACTTTGTTGCTTAATACTAACCTCAACTCCTTTGACATTATGACCGACGTGAAAAACGGCCATGTCACCTTAACCGGTAAAGTGGAAAGCAGTGTCGATAAGGCGCTCGCAGCGGAGCTGATCAAAAGCTTGGATGGGGTAAAAGGGGTTGAAAACAAATTAACCGTGATGAATGAAAACGAGAGCACCAGTGAGGTAGTGAAGACCTTAACCGACTCTAAGGTCGCAACTGTGGTGAAAACCCGCCTGTTGTTCTCGACCGACGTTTCGGGCACCCAAATTAATGTAGATGTTGCCGATGGCGTGGTGACCTTACAGGGTGAAGTGGCCAGCGATGCCGAGCGTCAATTAGCACTGACCATTGCCAAAAATACCGATGATGTGAAAAAAGTCGTCGATAAGATCAAAGTCAAAACCTCATAATGGTCCTGACATTCCGCCCTTGCTAATTCAACCCTTGATAACTCAGCTGTTGGTATTAGTCACTCGGGCAAAAACCACAAAACCAGCTTCGGCTGGTTTTGTTTTATCGGCGCGATGTTATGTTAATCATGCCTTAGGCTTCCTGTTCAAAGCAGAAGCTAAATTCATAAAAATGTTGACCGTTTTCAATGCTTATCGCCATAGTACCGTAGAGCCCTGTGAGTTCACCCGCGCCAGAATGGGGAACGACCTCAAGGTGTAAGCGGTTTTGCCCATCGGTCATAATGCCAAAATGTTGCAGCACAAAACTGCCCTGTCTGCCGCACAGTTTACCCACGACTTGTTCAATTGCCACATAACCCGCTGAGCCTTTTACCGCGGTCATAGCACTGAGCATTTCGCCTTGGCTGCGGGCCTCTAGCTCACCATAAAAGGTTTTATCTAAAGTCATTCTGCCCAAGTTCACACCGCCCACACCTGTGGCATAGGCATTCTCGGGATTGAGCTTAACATCAAATTTGCCTGTGACTTTGGTCATTTCCATAACACGCTCCTTGTTTTAATTTTATGCTTTATGCCAAAACCTTCGCTTTCCGGCCGCTAGATGAAATAAATACCTCAGCCGCAGCTGAGGTAAAATTAACTTAGCATAAGCCCCGCTCTAAACCTAATGCAGCGCTTTGATTTCTGATTCACTGACACCGATTTTAAGGGTTTTAATTACAGTTGGCGGTGTTGTCATGGGTTGTTCAGCCGCCCTCTCACGGTAAGTAACAGCTACTTTAAATGGGGATTCAAAGGGATAAACAGGTTCAATATTATCGACCTCAATACGATCGCCAATAAATACACTGCCTAAGTGCTGCACACGATTTTGGCCATAATCTAGGCTAAACAAGCCGAGATACCAGAACACACCTGAACCTTGGTTAGTCACAATAAAAGGCGCCACAAAGGGCATGGTTTGCTGCTGTGGATCATCCTGTAATGGCGCATCACTTTGGGTATCAGGCTCTAAAGCGGGGTCAAAATTAAGCGGAGTAACTCGTAAATAATCTAATAACACTCGGCCTTTAGCCTCGCCATCCTGATAATCCCCAATAGCAAACTCCGTTTGTTTAACGTTAATAAAGTGGGTTAACACTACGGCTTTGTGGCTGTCCGGTAAGCTCACTTCAAATTTATTAGCGGTATTTAAACTAAACAGCTTAAGCATCACTTCCGAGGCATTAGCAACGGGCTTGACTTCACTGGGTACCACAGATTCAAGCGCATCTTCACTGCTTAATAATATGGCTTCTTGGGCTTTTGCCTTAGCATCAGCCTGCGCCATGGCCTCATCGTATTGCAACACTTGGCCATCTTCCATGACCATGTAAATATCATCATTGGTCATGTTAAAGCGATAAACTCCCACGGCAAGAATACTCAGCACTAGGACTGTCGCCGCGATGGTGACTTTAACAAACATACTCATTTTCTCCCCCAATAGCCTAAGTGCTGTATCATTTGCGCTGATGGCAAAACCAGCCTTGCTGATAGCATCAAAAAATCGCTCTTTCTACAAGGCCAAAATCGCATATTTTTGCTTTAGTCAGCACAAGTTCAGCAAGTTAACCCATGCTGGCATATATATGATTCAGCCTTTTCATTAATGTTCGCAATCGGGCTATAATTCCTTGGCTTAAACGACACCAGCAGTCTTGAACAACGATCGAGTATTAAGGATTTAATTGCCAATGACCAATGCCTCTACTAGCCCATTTGCCGTGTTAAACCAAACCACGGCACACTCGTTTAATGAACAAAAAAACTTAATTAAGCGCGTCTTTAAGGGCAAACCAGTGCAATGTCCAAGCTGCAATCAAACCCTCAAAGTCATCTTGCCGGAGACAGCTAAAGCCGAACAGGCAGCAGGTATTTTCTGCCCCAAAGGCTGTACCGATATCGAGCTAGACATGGAGGCCGTAGCAGGTATCTAAGCCTTCCTTTTGGACGAGTGCAATTGTCCACGAAAATAATGGCGATAATATCCCACTAAATTGCTGCCAATAAACAACATTTCCATTAAGACCGCCACTGGCGAGCCTACTAAGATATTGTGGACTAACCAAAAACTGGTGCCGACTATCATCAGTAGCCGCAAGTCTTTATCACGTTGACAAAATGCCGCACGGGTTTGAAATAGTGTACCGATACAACTGATCACACTCACAAGCCCGCTGAAGGTCAAGCTACTCATCAGTACCGCTGCCCCGCTAAAACCCCACATGGCCTTTTTAGACGTAGTAAAAATACTGGTGAGATAACGCACTGTGGCAATCCCCATCAATCCCGCCGCAGTCCATTGTGCTAAAAAGCAAAAGTGGATTGAAATCAAGATCCCCGACATAAATAAGCAAGCGACAATGCGTTCGCGCGCTTTAAATTGAAACGATATCACGTCAAATACGATGGCAATGGCCACCAACAATTGCGACAGAGTAAAAGCATCCACAATAGGCTCCTTAAAAGTTCGGTATAGGCTTAGACGTCGCCCAACAACAAACGGATTTGCTTGGATTAGCAATCGCTAAGGAGCATGAAGGGAATCACTTTTAGGCGCATTAACTTAAGTTAATTGGCAGGCAATTTTACGGCGAATCTTGTAAACGTTTACGGATACGCGACAAGCTAATGGCGGTAATACCAATATAATTAGCCAGTTGGGCATGGGTTAAGCGCTCAACCCAGAGGGGAAAATATTCGAGTAAATGTAAGTAACGCTGCTCTGGCGTATTGAGGAGTAAAAAGGCTTCTTTTTGTTCTTTATACAATAACTGTTGTTTAAGTAGCGCAAGTTGTACCTGTTGCATAAATGGCTCATTTAGCACAGCAAGTGGTATTTGCACTAACCTGCAAGCACCGACGGTTTCTAACTGATAGGGCGCAACATCCTGCTTTAGCCAGCTGCTATATAAGAAACAAAGCTCTCCTTCGAAGTAAAACTCCTTACAGCGCTCACTCCCCTCTTGTGTATAGTGGCAAGCACGCACTATGCCATCCACCACAAAGTAGGCAAAGGTTTGGTGCTCGCCTTGGGGTAATAAGCACTCCCCGGGCTGACATGAAAGCGCCCTTGCTTGGGTGAGCAGCAGTGCTAAGTGATCAGGCTCCGCCCCTAAAGCGAGCAAATATTGCCAAAGGGGTTTGATTGCCTGCTCAGTTGCCGCCTGATGAGCCGATGCAGAGTGCGCTGTCATTGCATCACCGACTTTGCCATTCACATTCGACCAAGGGCACTTGGTGTGACGCATCCTTTAATCCTAAGGTCACCTTAAAGACGCGATTCGGTGGAATGATGCCGACGCCTTTTGGGGTGCCCGTCATCACAATGTCGCCATCTTCTAAACGAGTAAAGCGTTGCAACTCAGACAAAATGGTTTGCGGCGGATAGATCATTAAATCAATATAGCCTTGTTGGGTTAACACCCCATCAATACTTAAGCTAAATTGAAATTGCGCGCTCGGATCATCAATCGCAACAAAAGGGCTAAAAAGCGCTGCACCATCAAAGGCTTTGGCTTTTTCCCACGGTAATCCCTTGGCCTTAAGTTTGCTCTGTAGTTCCCGCTTAGTCAGATCCAGCCCCACGCCCACATGGCTAAAGCGCCCCTGCTGATACAAAAAACACAGCTCGGTTTCATAGTGCAGCGTCTCACCAAGATGCTGGGAATTTAATTGAGTACTGATGGCCGAATTAGGCTTAAAAAACACCACCATATCATCGGGGATTTCATTGCCAAGCTCATGGATATGGTCAACATAATTACGCCCAATACAAAGGATTTTGCTGGGAGCAATAGCCTTATTTTCTAACATCACCGTTTTCATTAACGCTCCTTTAAACATCAGCGGGACAACATAATTATCCAAGCCTTCTTCGTTAAGACTTTACTCTGACAACTCTCTGCTACACTTATTTTTATACCCCAATAAAAACAAGCAACTAAGTACTTGTACTACGGCGTATTCTTCCCTTGTCCACGCGATGTTATCGCCTTATTTGGCTGACATCATAGACGAAAAGGTCGATGACTCAATGTTAACACTCAGTATCAAGCAAAAAATGCTCTTAAGCTTCAGCGCAATTGGTATCCTGCTCTTAGCTGGCAATAGCTTCTTTTACTATTCGCTCTATCAAGTTCAAATCAGTTATAGCAATATCGAGACACTCGCCATACCAGTTCAGAAGCAAAGCAATAACTTACAACTTGTGCTCGTTAAAATGTCGCGCCTTGCAACTTTAGCCCATAGCCAAAATGACACCGCAGAGCTCATGCAAAGCCAAAAAGGATTCAATGCGCTAGAGCATAAATATCAAAGTATTGAAAACGAGCTGAAACAGATGGTTAGCGACCAACCCCAGATGCAAGCATCACTGAATGAAGCTCAAAAACGCTACCAAGCCTACCAGCAACAAAGCCAAGATATGTTTAGCGCTAAGCTCGCGAACGAACAAGCAAAACAACATTATCAAACACTTTTTAATCAGTTTATTGAGGCAAAAACGCAAGCAAGTAATGCAATGATCGATTTAGAAACGATCTCATTGCCCGATAATCCGGCACTTTTGGAGGAGATAATCGGAACAGGAACCCGCATTGACGATATGCTTTACACATTAACCAACACAATGTCAGAGCTAACGCATGCTCAGGATTCTCATTCTATAAACTCGCATAAACAGGATATAGCCCTATTGCTAGGGAATCTAAGTACTAACTTTACCTTTTTAAAACAACAAGCTTCGGGGATAAATACCCTAGGATTGCTGGAGATTTTTGAGCAACAAGCCACCATATTCAATCGGTTACTTTCAACCCCAGGCGAGCTATATCTGGCACAACAGCAAGTGGTTGATAATCACACTCAAGCAGAACAGCATTTTAAAAATACGGAACAAGAATTTAATGCCAATACCCTTGCGTTAGATAAATTATTAGCCCTAGCTGACAGACGTTTTAGTCTGTTGCAAAACATTGCAAATGACGATATTCAACGCGGTCAAACATTGGCCATTGTACTAGCGGCCATGTTTGTGTTTATGGTCAGTTCAATATCCTTCTTTACCCTAAGGGCCATGTTAGTACCACTCACCTTGGCAAATAGTGCTCTGGCAAACATTGCAAGGGGAGACTTATCCAAGAGAATACCTAAACGTCACAATGATGAATTTGGGGTACTTATTGATAATATGAATACTCTTTGTGATGATCTGGCTAAATTATTAACCCATATCAGCAATGACGCCCACTCTTTAGATAATTCAGCCACACAAACACATCAGCAAGGTCAAGACATCGCTAATGCAGCTACCGCACAAATTGAGCGCATCAATGGCACGAAAGCCTTAACAGAACAAATGTTTACCAGCTCTAACCTTGTTGCAGCACAAGCCAGTAGTTCGGCAACAGAAATCACCCAAGCATCGAAACATAGCCAACAAGCACAGCTTATTGCCGCCGATAATCAAGCCAAAATAGCGGAGTTAAGCACAAAGCTAAGTGATTCTGTCGCTATCATGTCGCGCCTTAGTGCACACAGCCACAATATTGGTGGGATTCTCACCACCATTAGTAGCATTGCAGAACAAACTAACCTACTCGCACTCAATGCCGCCATCGAAGCCGCAAGGGCTGGCGAACATGGTCGAGGTTTTGCGGTCGTTGCCGATGAAGTACGCTCATTAGCCTCAAGGACACAAGCCTCAACCGCCGAAATCCAACAGATGATCTTAGCGTTACAGCAGGAAACTACCACGGCCTCAACGGCCATAAGCTCAGGGCAAACACAAGCCAACGACTGTGTGGAGCAAAGTAAAACACTACACCATGCCATAGCACAGATTGAAGTCACACTCAGTGCCATTAATGAGATGAGTTTACAAATTACCCAAGCAGCCCACCAACAACTCGATTACAGCCGACATATTGAGTCCAGTATGGGGGAGGTCGCCTTCGCGGCAGATCAAAATGCCCATGAAGCAATGGATATGGCAAAACGCAGTGACCAAGTGACTCAGTTAGCCCACTCGCTCACCCGCTCTGTCGAACGCTTTACACTGTAGCAATAAGTGCATTGATACTTATATGGCTAAATGTATCAGAGCCGAGATAACCACATAAAAACAACAGCCATCAGTAAACTGATGGCTGCTTTTTTAGCAAACACTGGCAGAATAACAGCCTAAGCATATTCCATTAAAAACTCATCGAGTTGCTCGTTAGCAATTTCGATCTCATCGCCTTCGAACTGCGCAATATGGAACATGCCCTCGCCTTCATTCGTCACAGGAATATTACTGATCCCGATGATAATGCCATCGGTTGGCGCGCGGATCGCCACACTATCACCGCCATGCGGACTGACAATATGGGCAATAATATAGCCCTTATTAACCCGTTGACCGAGTTTGAGCTTCATATTGACTAAGCCATCGGACTCACTGCGGATCCAATAGCTGCGTATCGCACTGACACTCGCGATCTTGTTACTGACTCGCCCCTTAAGCATACCAAGGCTACGCATCACATTGAGCACGCCCTTAAGACCCGACTTAATTGCAAGCTCACTAAAGCGCAGCGCCTCGCCCGCCTCATACAAAATACAGGGAATGCCCTGCTGATTCGCATAGCCGCGCATCGACACGCTACGCGCCTTAGAGTGCATAATAAGCGGTGCGCCAAAGGCATTCGCCATGGCTAACATAGTTTCATCACCGGTATCGCAACGGATTTGCGGTAAGTTATCTCTATGGATAGCCCCCGTATGCAAATCAATCACATGGGTTGCATGGACTAATAACTGAGTAGCAAACAGGTTGGCTAACCGGCTTGCCAACGCCCCTTTACTGGAGCCAGGGAAGCAACGGTTGAGATCGCGCCTATCGGGTAAATAACGGGATTGTTGAATAAAACCAAACACATTGACTATGGGCACCACAATCAGGGTGCCGGCTAAATTTTTAGGGTTAACCCGTCCAAGTAACCGCCGACAGATCTCAATACCATTGAGCTCATCGCCATGGATAGCAGCACAGACCAAGAGTGTCGGCCCAGGTTTGAGGCCGTGAAAGACTTCGACATGAATATCGAGTTGGGTATCGGTATAAAGCTTGGCAGCGGGTAATTTAATCCCCATTTGCGTACCCGCAATGACTCGTTTGCCTTCAATCTCAAACGCTTCGCGTTTTTTAACCATGGTCACTCCCTGATCTGCATTGCGCTGTATGTGATAACTCTAGTATTAAGCCTTAACACGCCCAAGCTATTATTCGCCTTCAAACTGGGTTAACCAGTGTTTTAAAATTTGCTGCAATGCCACACGCTCAGCAGTCGGGACCCCCGATAATAGCGCGCTCTGACATTGGATATGTTTGGGGAGCGCAGCCTCAATCAGTGCTTTACCTGCCGAAGTGAGCGAAACATGCACGGCGCGGCGATCTTCCTTACAGTGCTCACGGGCAATCAAGCCTTTATTTTCCAGCCGGTCTAAACGGCTGGTCATAGCGCCTGAACTTAACATCATGCTTTGATACAGCTGCGAAGGCGATAAAGTATAAGGCTTACCTGAGCGTCTGAGTGTCGCGAGCACATCAAACTCCCCCTGACCTAAGCAAAATTCGCCGTGGCATAAGGCGATAGCGTTTTCCATATATTTGGTCAGCCTTGCGATGCGCCCTAACACCGCCATTGGGACTAAATCCTCTGTCACCCCTTCAGCCCGCCACTGGCCGAGGATTTTATCTAATCCATCTTCAACTGAAGCCGACATTTGCTTTGCGTCGAGTAGTTGCGAGTCGTTTGCCATAGGTTTATCTCTATATAAAGATTCTTCACATGCTAACCATTTTATCGCCTAATTTAATGATTTGTATATGTGGCTACTTTTAGTGGGTAGATAAGAGTAAATTCTGCATAAAAAAACCGCCCAATTTATACAAATTGGGCGGTTTTACGTTTAAGCAAGTTTAAGCGAAATGACTTAAGACTTTTTCACAAAACAGGTCAGGATCACAATGCGAGTACCATTCACACGGCCTTCGATATGCTCTGGATTGTTGGTCAACGAAATATTGCGAACCGCGGTGCCACGTTTTGCTACAAAGCTGGTGCCTTTAACGTTGAGATCTTTAATGATAACAACGGTATCGCCAGCGTTCAGTACCGCACCGTTGCTGTCTAAGGTCGGAGGTGTATCATCGCTCGCGGCAGCCGCTTCGGCATCGCCCCAAGCGCGTAAATCATCTTCAAGATACAACATATCGAGCAGATCCTGCGCCCAGCTTTCACCGCTTAAGCGTTTCAGCATGCGATATGACATCACTTGAACCGCAGGGACTTGGCTCCACATGCTGTCGTTCAGACAACGCCAGTGGTTCATGTCCATAGTATCCGGCGCTGCAATTTGGCTACTGCAATTTTCACAAATCATAATCTCGTTTTCATGACCATCGGAAGCCGGTAAGTCATAAATAGAGAGTTCGACGTCACTTGCGCAGAGTTCACATTTGCCGCCACAGCGAGTTAGCAATTCATTTTCAGTCATTTTTTCTGTCTACATGCGTAATAAAACGCGGATTATGCCATAAATTGGCTTTTCACGGCAGGGGGGAAGGCAAGATAACCCTATTTTTTATATGAGTTATCTATTTCTTCACCCTTGGAATTGCCATTTAATCCTTAAAATTCATAAGCTAAACTGAGTCTAATATCTCGCCCCGGCGCGGGGATGCCATCCGACAGAAACGGCGTCACCTGCTGATTTGTGAGATTTTTTGCCATTAAGCGCACGCTGAGCCCTTTCAGTGTTTCTTGAGGCTCGTAGGCTAAATATATATTTTGTAAGAAGTAATTCTCACTTGGGGATTCTGCATTAAAAATATCACCTTCAGGCACATTATCCTGTGCATCATACCAAGTCCCCTGCCAAGCGACTGAAATGTCATCGGTAATGTACATGCCCACACGCAGGCGAATATCCAGCGGCGCGATATTCGCAAGGTATTCATCCTCGCCTTGGCTGTCTCTGAGCGATCCCTGATGCTTGCCCTGTAACCAAGAAACGGCTAAGTCACTGAAGAAATCCTGATAACGGTATTGGGACTCGAGATCGGCGCCGTAGATCTCATAGCCGTCAAGATTGGTATAACCACTTTGAATCGCTTGATTTGGGTCGGACTTTGCACCGCGGCGCTGAGCAATATCGTCCCGTCCCAAGTTGGCAAAGAGGGTCACTTGGGTTGAAAGCGTATCTTGGGCGGCAAAAAGACTCGTTTGCTGCGTCATTAAGCCCAGTTTAAAGGCGTGCAGACGCTCCACATCGATATCTCGACTCGTGCCAGTAATGCTCGCCTTGGCGTATTGCACTGCATAGATTTCATCGACCACTGGCGCCTGTAAGCTGTAGGCGTAATCGAAATTCACTCGAGTATTCGCTGTTAACTGGTAGTCGATACCCAATCGCGGTGAAAAGCCCGAATGGTGAGTCGAACTGTAGTCGTGCCCTGCCTCGATATCGTTGTAATCGGGGGCAATGTTGGGGCGACCAATGCTGTAGATAAAGTCATATCGTAGCGAAGGAGTGATGGTCAGCTCATCCGTCACACTAATCGCATCGCGCAAATAGACTGCATAGGTATCCTGACGCCCTTCGGGCTGATAGTAAGGAGTGTACCAACCGTAGTTTTTCTCGGGATTTTTCTCATAACTTTTGTTAAAGACCATTGAATCCCTATCGAGACTGCGGAACTGCAATCCAGTGGTGATTTCATGATTACCAACAATACTTAAGTTGTTGATGTCAATGTAGTCACGTTTGTAATCCAACCAAGATTCATGGCCGAAGTTGCCGACGGAGACAGTCATCTTCTCCCACGCGATTGGCGGCCTGATCCAATGGCGCGCATTCGCCGAATGGGAAATCACAATTTGGGTATCAATTAAAGGATTACTCGGTGAATAGCGATAATTCGCCGACCAAGTATTGTCTTCATAGGTGTTGTCGGCCGTGGTGGCATAGAGCGCCAGTTCATAGGAGCCATATTTACGGATGTTATAATCAGAAATCGCGGGCATAGGACCGCGGCGATTGGCCCAAGGCTTTCGGCCTTCGTCGAGATAATGGGTCAGGCTCAACATGAGTTGATGGTCACCTTGCTCATAATCCAGTTTGCCAAGGTAATTATTTTGCTCATAACCTGAGTATTCAAATGCTTCACCATTGGCGAGCGTCACATCCCCCGCATCGCGGCGGGTGACATGCAATAAACCTGAAAGTTGTTGATTCGCTCGTCCATAAACCGTTCCCGTGTAGCTTTTGGCGTCGTTATTACTGGCGTAACTGGCTTTGACTCGGGCGCCAAGGTTTTGATTGTAATTTAAAAAATCATCAGCAGATTTAGTCACAACATACATGGAGCCGCCAAAGCCGCCGTTACCTGAGCGGACATCGTGGGCCCCTTTAATCACTTCGACTCGCTTGATTAAATCGGGATCTAAGAAGAACGACCCATAGCGATACTGCTCAAATCCCACGGGGGCGTTATCGACATAAATGTTGAAATCTTCGGTTTCGCCAAATCCCCATACATTAATGCGCTCGCCGCCACTGCGAGTACCACCATCAACATGGGCACCGGCCATATCATCGATAACTTCAGCAAATGTGGTCGCTTGCATCTCTTCAATTTGCTCCATCGAGATGATCGCCTCGCCCGGCTTAGTCATAGTGGTCGCTCGGCGGTATTGCTGGCCATGTACTTGTAATATCTCAATTGGCTCGACCTTAGGCGCTCCTAATACTTCCTTGGCATTGAGTGGCAACGCGGGCAATACGCTTAAGCCCAAACAGCCCATGATTGCTTTTGATATCGTGCTCTTAGGTTGATATCCCATCTCCCCATCCCCTGTTACATAGTGTAAAAAATAGGGCGGCATTATAGGCATCAACGTCAAAGATGAGAATAATTCTCACCTAGCTTTACATGTAAATCACAACCTGATGATAACTGCAGGGAAATACTCGAAGAATTTGCAATATCCACACACATTTGTTCAACTCGCACTAACCTGTTTTGACTAACAGTCGGAATCTCAGTCTCAAGCACCTCAAAGGTTTTATGGATATGACTAAGCTCACCGCACAACCTCAAACCGAGTTGGCATTTACCGCTGCCAGCTTAGATTTTCTCAAACGGCTTTCGCTCAATAATTCCCGCGACTGGTTTAAAGCTCATCAGGATGAATATGAAGATAACGTCAGAACGCCCGCTCTGCGTTTTATTGAACAAATTCAGCCTCATATAATTGCGATTTCGCCAAGACTGACCGCGGTTGCCAAAAAAGTCGGTGGCAGCTTAATGCGCCCACAGCGCGATAGTCGCTTTAGCAACGATAAGACACCCTACAAAACCAATGTGGGGATCCAGTTTCGACATTTTCAGGGCAAAGATGTGCATGCGCCGGGGCTGTATTTACACATTGCCGAAGACGGTTGTTTTATTGCCGCCGGTATTTGGCATCCCGAATCCAAGGTGCTGAATGCGATTCGGACTTGTATCGATGAAAACCCCAACGGCTATAAAAAGGCGCTGCAAACCTTAATAGACCATGGATTTATGATGGATGGTGATAGTTTGACTCGCCCACCAAAGGGATTCGATAAACATCACCCAATGCTGGACGAGCTCAAACGTAAGGACTTTATTGCACTAAAACCAATCCCCTTTGAGCGACTCTGCCAAGCCGATGCCGCCCGCTACTGCGCCGAACAATTCGCCCACTGTAGCCAATTGATGGCTTACTTGTGCTTTGCCCTCGAGTTGGACTTTTAAGCTTTTACATTAGTTTTGCATTAGTTTTTACATCGGTTTTGCAGTTAACGAGACCAAGCATTGACTTGGTCTCATACTTATCGGTTTAATCTACGCCCTATTTCACATCGACGGGCTTAAGTGGCGTCAACGCGAGACTCTTAAGGTATTCGCTTAAGACCTCAAATGCGTTATCCAACAGGGCGTATTCCTTCGCCTTACCTAACACTCTAATCCCTTGTAATTGAAGTACTAAAAATGCAGCGAGTGACTCAGGCTGAACCGATTGAGACAACTCCCCCTGTCGCTGACTGTAGCGTAAAACATCGGTAAAGTTAGTCTGTAACTGGGCAAATAAACGCTGGCACTCCTGCTGCACGCAGTCATCGTCGAGGCATTTTTCCATCACCGCATTCTGCATAAAGCAGCCGTACTCTTGCTCGCGCTGCAAGGCCACAAATCGCGCTAAATAGGTCAAGATCTCATTTAATCCCGCCTGTGCATGCAGGATTTTCTCCTTCGCCCCAAAGGAATAATGGTCGAGATAAAAACATAAACATTCACGATATAAACTCTGTTTATCACCAAAACTGTTATACAAGCTGAAGCGATTAATCCCTAAGTGTTCGACCAGATCGGCAATCGATGTCTCGGCAAATCCCTTCTGCCAAAATAGCTCCATCGCCTGAATGAGCTTTTCTTGCCTATCAAAATTACAACTGCGTGCCATGGTTCAAACCTACATTGATGCCTGTATTAAACGGAGTGCCATATGGCAAAAACATTCTTGACTGATCGTTTAGATATGGCGTAAATTTTATCCTAACCGATCGTTCCGTTAAAGCTCTATTTAGCCAAACTTAAAGATTAACAGAAGGAAAGAGCATGAAGCTTTATGAATTAGCCCCTACGCCAAGCGCAAGACGCGTGAGTATTTTCCTCGCCGAAAAAGGCATCGATATCCCACGTGTGAATGTTGATATTCGCGGCGGTGAAAATCTCAGCCCTGAATTTAAAGCCAAAAGCTTAAACGGACGCATTCCACTGCTCGAACTCGATGATGGTAGCTACCTATGTGAATCCGTGGCTATTTGCCGCTATTTAGAAGAAATCCATCCCAGTGAAACGTCACTATTTGGTAACAGCCCGCTAGAGCGTGCCAAAGTAGAAATGTGGCAACGTATCATTGAATTACAAGGTCTGATGGTCGGCTTTCAAGCCTTTAGAAACCTAACGGGTATCTATAAAGATAGAGAAAATTGTGTCGAAGCCTGGGGCGCAGAATCACGCCAACGGGTCATTGACTTCCTGCCGACCTTAGACCAACAATTAGCCAAATCAAGCTATGTTGCGGGCGATAACTTTACGATTGCCGACATTTCTGCATACGTTTTTATTAGCTTTATTAAAAACTTAGATATTCTGGTGGATGACACCCTGCCCCATATTCAGGCATGGTTTGCGACAGTGGCCCAGCGCCCCGCGATAGTGTCGCTTACCCCAAAAAACTAGCAGCGATGCCCGTTGGGCACCCAAGTTAAGCATTAACCAGTTAAGACTTAAGGGATGACTATGATTGATTTATATACCGCCGCGACCCCGAACGGCTTTAAAATTTCCATCGCGCTTGAAGAAATGGGTCTCGACTATCGAGTGCATAAATTAGATTTCAATACCAACGAACAGAAGCAGCCTGAGTTTCTGGCCATTAACCCTAATGGCCGTATTCCAGCCATTATCGACCGAGATAACGAGGACTTTGTGGTGTTCGAGTCCGGCGCAATTCTTCTGTATCTGGCGGAAAAAACGGGTAAGTTCTTACCAGCCGATCCTAAAAAGCGCTCACAGGTCATTCAATGGCTCATGTTCCAAATGAGCGGTGTCGGCCCAATGATGGGTCAAGCTAACGTGTTTTACCGTTACTTCCCCGAGAAAATCCCTGCGGCTATTGAACGTTACCAAAAAGAAGGCAGACGTTTGTTTGAGGTGATGAATACCCAATTAGCCAAGCATCAGTATCTGGCCGGTGATGAGTACACCATTGCGGATATCGCGACTTGGCCTTGGGTGCGCATCTATGAATGGAGCGGTATCAATATGGAAGGACTCACTCACTTACAACGTTGGCTAGACGAGTTAGCCCTAAGACCCGCTTGCCAAAAAGGCATAGTGACACCTCCGCCCTCAGTATTGAGTGATGAAGAGCGTGCTAAACAAATCCAGAAGATGGTGACTAAGTAAGTCATCCTTTCCTCACGCGCGCATTCGTTTTTCCCATCAAGCCCCAACTCAGCATTGGGGCTTTTTTACTGCTAGTGATACGTAAAACTGCTACACTCTGCGCCACTTATTGATTTGCTTGGCCATATTCATCCCACCGGATGGATGTCACTTGGCCGAGCCACTTTTCAGGCTAACTTTATGGGCAATCCAAACGGCTTATCATCAGCAACCATGGCATCTACAGTGAATATCGAACCGCAAACCCTCGCGCAAAAACGCGGATTAAGTTATGCCAATACCATTAAGTTATTGTTCGATGAGATTTTAAATACCAAGCAACCCGCCGACCGAGTGCTCGCGAACTACTTTAGGGAACATAAAAAGCACGGCTCCAAGGATCGCAAGGTCATCCGCGAATCCTTATTTAGCCTGTTCCGTTGGTGGGGCTGGTTTAAAGCCACGGCCGATCATCAGCAGGCGGATCACTTTTTTGCAATGCTGAGCGCGAGCGCCTTAATCGAAGCCCATCCATGGCAAGATATCGCCCAAGCCTGGCATGAGCTCGCCCAATCGCCAGCTGATTATCAACAGCTTCAATCCCTTAGCGTTAATAGCTTAACGGATAAATTGGCACTGGTACGGCGCCAATTTCCCGAAGTGTCCTTCGAACTCGCGGATTTATTGCCTGAATGGTTTTGGCAGGTCTGCCCAATTGCCCCAGAGCTGCGCCCAAATCTCATCGAAGCCATGTCTAGCCGGCCACCAATTTGGGGACGTGCACAGGGAATCAACAGCCAAACAGCTGTTAAGCAACTACAAGCGCTAGAGATTGATGCGAGTCTCAGCCCCTATTTTGCAGATGCCATAAACCTTGGCACTAAGAGCATGAATCTCAATGAAATATCACTCTATAAAGAGGGCAAAATTGAGATCCAGGATTTAGCCTCGCAAGTGATAGGTCAAATTTGTGCACCAGAGCCTTGGCAACACTGGTGGGATGCCTGCAGCGGCGCAGGCGGAAAAACCCTGCAATTGCGCGCTCTGATGCAAACGGCCAAGACTAAGCACAATCCATTTTTGGGCAGCATAGTCTCGTCGGATATTCGCGCCCACGCCTTAGAAGAACTCAACAAACGCGCCCAACGGGCAAAGTTTGACGGCATCAGCATTGCTCGCTGGCGCAGTGATGCACTGCCGGTCGACGCCAACCATTTTGACGGGGTATTAGTCGACGCACCCTGTAGCTGCACGGGCACGTGGCGCCGTAACCCAGATATGCGCTGGCTCGACAGCCTCGATGCCGTCACAGATAAAGCAGCACTGCAACTGGATATATTAAGCCGCAGCAGTAAGGCGGTAAAACGGGGCGGAAGCTTAGTCTACGCCACTTGCTCACTGTCACCGGTTGAAAATGAGCAAGTAGTTTCCGCCTTTTTACAACAACATCCCGAGTTCAACCTAGTGCCGATCCGCCACCCCTTTACCAGCGAACAAACCGAAATGTTGACCGTGTGGCCCTTCGAAGCCAACACAGATGGAATGTTTGTGGCGCGTATGCAGCGCAATCTCTAGGGCGTGTTGACGTTTCAGGGTTGTTTTTGCAGCAATTTGGCTGGATTTTATGCAAGGCAAAGTCCGTGCAGTGTAGTTATTCTACATAAACGGACGATAACGCCGCAGAAAAGTCAGACAAATGCTGCCCGAAGGGTTCGTCTGGCAACCCCTTGCTCTTACTTTCTGTCATAAGAGCCGCTCGTCATTTGAGTAGAATGACTACACATCATTCCTCGTTTCGCGAGCACGTGCTTGCCAGAACGAACAAAATCTAATCTCGAAACGTCAACACGCCCTAGCACTAACTCCTTATTTTTTATAAGAACTTGGCACTCTTTCTCTGAGTGCCTTTTTACATTTTTCCTAATAAGGTTTGTCGCTTACAAAGTTTATTCATAGAACAATCATTAAGATAAGTCATAAATACCCTAATAAAATGCCTAAAAGCCATGCTTGTATCACTCGCTCCCGTTCTTGGACAAAACTTTTCACCATCAGTGATTAAATATTTCGCTTTAGCTTAATCTCACCTTTGGGTAAAAAGATCGGGTGCTGAAAATGGCACAGATATTTTTGGAATTTTGACCATGTCACACTCCTATGAATTTGACGACGATGATGCGCCATGGGGCGAAAACGTCAAAGGTAAGCAAAAAAACAAACGCGTAAAACAACGTCGCAGGGATACTAAGCGCCGTTATTCTGATGATGCAGAGGTGGATTTCTATCAGCATAAATCGAAGTAACTGAACTACGACCCGTTTGCCTTAGCAAATTCGAGCTTTATAAGCAGTCAAATCCCAGCAAGTTGGAGTTAATCCAACTTGCTAGTTAATCTAAGTTTTTCCCTCTATTCATCTTTTAATTCAATTGTAAAATCAATAGGCTAATTGGCCTATTTACCCTATGCTCTTTAGGGTTTACTCATGCTTTTTTGTCGACAAAAACTACCTTACACATCTTTACGGGTTTAAAGGATGATCCCATGGAAAAACAACGCCCCGATTTTATCTATCCCCCAGGCAGTATGTTAATGCACTCCCCCTTAGTATTGAATAAAGCCGATATGTACGGTTTTTTTCTTAAGGGAAAACTCGCCAACTTACAGCGTTCTATCGATAAAACCCTTAATCAAGTGGCCGGAAGCGCCATGTACTTTAAAGTGCTGTCACCCTTTGTACTGACAACTTTTACCCAAATCGAGAAAGCCTATTCAGAAGACCCAACCGACAGGGCCAAGGGTTGGATCCAAGAAACCGACATCATCACTTGGGTCATGGTCGGTCGCCAAGACAATAGCAACAGTGCATCGATCAGCCATGTGTATTTTCAGCCACTGCATATTTGGGTAAATGATGCGATGGCCCTGATCAATGGCCGTGAGTTGTTCGGTTATCCCAAGTATTTGTGTGAATACACTATGCCCGCGGTCGGAGAGCCATTAACCCGCCTCTTCCTGGCAACAAAGAGCTTCTTACACTTTAGCCCTGACACCGAACTTGCCATGCACCCGCTGATTGAGGTGAATTGCAATGCCAAGCCCGAGGCGCAGCTCACCACGCTAGAAGCCATAGCCCAAACCTGGCAACTCTTTAAAGAGCAAACGGATTTTATTCCAGAGCTGGATAAGCTAGGTGAGGAGCAACTGTTTCATTTGCTGTTTAAGCCCGCTATCGACCAAGTGTTTTTAAAGCAGTTTCCGGACGCTTCAGGCCAAAAAGCGGTTTATCAGGCGATTACTGCATCGCCCGCTAAGGTCAACAAAGTGCACAGTGTTGCCCTGTTAGAAAATGACTTTGTCGCCACCATTTTTGATAACGCCAGCTTCCCACTCAAAGAAACCCTAGGCGTCGAGGTTGGCGAGCAGCATGTATTACTGCCCTACCATGTGAACTTTGACTTTGAAGTGCCACCTGGCGAAGTGCTGGTCGATAACTCTGAAATCAAAAAACAAAAAATTGCCATTCTCGGCGGAGGCGTAGCGGCTATGACCGCCGCCTGTTATCTCACAGAGAGGCCCGGCTGGCAGAATCAATATGAGATTGATGTCTATCAATTAGGCTGGCGAATCGGTGGCAAGGGCGCAAGTGGCCGCAATGCCGCGATGGGGCAACGGATTGAAGAGCATGGCCTCCATATCTGGTTTGGTTTTTATCAAAATGCCTGCGCCTTGATGCGTAAAGCCTATGAAGAATTAAACCGCCCGCCAGAAGCACCGCTGGCCACCTTCTTCGATGCCTTTAAACCCCATAACTTTATTGTGCTACAGGAGGAAATTAATGGTCGCTCCGTTAGCTGGCCAATCACCTTTCCAACACTCCCAGGGATCCCAGGAGATGGCACCGAAACCTTAACCTTCTGGAAGGTAGTTAAGGCCGCCTTTGCTTGGATAAAAGAATGGCTAAAGGACATGGACTCCCTACTGGAAGCCGATGAAAAAGCCATGGCGACGCCGAAAAACTGGCTCGATACCAGCTGGTTTGAACGGCTTAAGGATAAGTTAGAGGATTCGGTAGAAGATGCGATGGAATCCCTCGACGCCCTGAGTGACAAGCTAGAATGCCATTTTAATCAAATGATTGGCCGCGAATGCGATGAGCATGTCCACAGCGAGAGTGACGATGGTTTGGTCGAATCCGCCGTCGATGCCCTGCACCAAAGGTTGGTTAAGCGCTTTAGCGACCATTTAGACACTAACGATGAGTTACGCCATTTGTATATTGCCGTCGACTTAGGTTTAACCATCTTAAAAGGGATGTTTGTCGACGATGTGTTTGAAAAGGGTTTTGATGCCATCAACGATAATGATTACCGCGAATGGTTAATCAAACACGGCGCCAGCCAAAAATACACGGTCGACAGCGCCCCAGTACGCGGTTTTTATGATCTGGTATTTGCCTACGAAAAAGACAACTTTGACAAACCGAATGTCGAAGCGGGCACCATTATTCGCTCCATGCTGCGTATCGCCCTGTGTTATCAAGGCGGGATTATGTGGAAAATGCAAGCCGGCATGGGAGATGTGGTCTTTACCCCCTACTATGAAGTGCTGAAACGGCGCGGGGTTAATTTCCACTTTTTCAATCGAGTCGATAATTTAGAATGTCGCAATAACAGCATTCAAGCGATTGAAATTACAGAGCAAGTCGCTTTGGCACCATCGGTTAAAGACTACAATCCACTCGTTGATGTGAAAGGCTTAGCCTGCTGGCCCAGCACGCCCAATTACGCTCAGCTCGAGCCTGAGCAAGCCGCATTGCTAAAAGCCCATGATATTAATCTTGAACACTTCTGGAGCGATTGGGACAACCTGTACGAGGCGCAATTTGGCCAAGCACTACCGAAAAAACGTCTACAAAAAGGCGTGGACTTCGACAAAGTGATTTTTGGTCTGTCTCTTGGTTCGGTCCCCCATGTCGCTAGCGAAGTCATGGCGCAGAGTCCGGCGCTCAAAACCTGTGTAGATAAAGTACAGACCGTCGCGACCCAAGCCTATCAACTTTGGATGAATCAAGATCTTAATGGTATTGGTTGGCCCAATTATTCTGAGAATGGCGAGCAGCCTGTCTTATCAGGCTTTACCGAGCCCTTCGATACATGGGCATCAATGGATCAATTGCTCGATAAAGAAGACTGGCGCGGCCTTGAGCCCAAAAATGCCAGTTATTTCTGCTCGGCGTTGCCCGTAGATGCCTATCCACCACGTACGGATATCGGTTTCCAACAGCGCAAAACCGCCGAAGCCAAGGCTGGCGCCATCAATCAGCTCAATATGGAAATTCATAAGCTGTGGCAACATGTTGGCGATAGTTTCCCCTGGGAATGGTTACATGATGAACAAAACCGCCAAGGCGAAGCGCGATTCGATAGCCAATATTGGCGCGCCAATGTGGATCCTTCGGAACGTTATGTGTTGTCGGTTAAAGGCAGCTCACAATATCGGATCAACACCGATGGCACAGGTATCGACAATCTGTATATGACGGGTGACTGGATTAAAACCGGCCTCAATGCCGGTTGTGTCGAGGCCGCCACCATGGCGGGGATGCATACCGCTAAAGCCATCTGCGGTCATCCGGCCATTATCAAAGGCGAAAAAGACTTCGCCTAAATGCCAAAGGGCTGCATTGTGCAGCCCTTTCTATTTGTTTTATAAGTTGTTCTCAAGCTTAAAAGGAAGCGATCTCACCCACGCGGCTATCGGCATATTCCTGACGCCGTTTTTCCATCCTAGACTGATACAAACTACTATCTGCACAGCGCAGCCACTCATGGGGTTCGGCTACGTCGGTATTCATCGCGATGCCAAAACTAAAATGACAATCCTTTAAGCCTTCAGCGGCAACTTGCGCAGTTAATTCTCGCAAACTATTCACTAAATTTGTCACGCTACTCGCAGGCAGAATAACGACAAACTCATCGCCACTAATACGGTAGATTTTGAGTTGAGCAATATTGGTCGCTTGCAAAAACTGCACAAGTCTTTGTAGTAAACGATCCCCTTCTTGATGTCCCAAGGTATCATTTACCATCTTGAGATTGTCGACATTCAGCAGCACCAACGCCATAGGGTTAACCACCTTATTGGAAAAGGCCAATTGAGAATTCATAAACTCATCAAAGGCATAACGGTTACCGACTCGCGTTAAGCCATCAAGCCTTGCTTTTTCCCAAGCGATCCCTAACTCTTCGATATGCGCCTTACGTTCTTCAGAAAGGAGTTTAAGTTTATTAGCCAAGGCAAGGGATAACAGTAAGGCATCTACAGTGCCGCCGAGCAAAGTAGCAAATTCAGCATGCTCAATAAAATCAGGAGTAATCCCCATATTGCCCGGTAAAATAATCACCGCAGGCAACAGCAAGCAACTAAAGGCCATAATAAAGTAACGCGCAGGAGCAAAGCCTTTCATCAAGCATACATTGCCGCAGGTAATCGCCAACGCAATCCACAACATAATGAGTACAGAGGCAATAATCGCGGTATAGGGCAATAACCAAATACTAGTTGGCAAGGCTAAAATACACGCAACTAATAAGTACTGGCTCAGTCGCCACAATCGGGGCGAATAGCTAGGCAACTGTAAAAAGTGCTTGTAGAACATAATATTAAATATCGGCAAACTGATAAAAAACAGATGATGTAGTTCTAATTGATGATAGTTAAACAAGTGAGCGGGTAAATGGAATGTTAATGCCCAACCTCCAAAATAGGCCAATACATAAAGGCCATAATATAAGAAGGCTTTATCAAAAATAGAGATATAAATCAGTATATTATATAAAGCGATAAACAGTAATCCCCCTAAACAAATCAGTATCGCCATGGCCACACGGTCGTTGGTTAACTGATGCACCTCTTCTGACGTTAAAGCCAGCTCCGGGGCGGAGGAATAATAGCGGCTACTCAGTCGAGTCACCAACCAATAATCAGTCCCAATATTCAGTTGAACCTTGCGACCGTAATCGAATAAAAACTCATAGGGTGCATAGTAACCACTGTGGGCCGTTTGCACTGAGCCATCACTACCAAGTAACCAATAATCGACCGATTCAACAATAGAATTACTGGCATCGACTACCCAACGAGTTTGACGGCTATTAACCATCACAGGAGACACCATCCAATAGTCGCCACCAGCCAGACTCACAGAGCTAGCTTCTTTGAGTCGGCTCATCCATTGAGTTACCTCATTAAAATCGGCAGGCGGGAGCTGCTTATCTTCTGCATGGAATAAATAAGGGGAGTCCAACGCAATTTCAGCGCTAAGGGCAAATGGACTAAATGTCCAAAACAGCAACAAAAAGCACCAGAAATTATGCACGTTAGTTTTGCTCATTGGTATCTTGGTTTATATACCCGCGTTTAGTTCCACGCAGAAAATCAATTTAGAATGTTAACTTTATGACTACATTTTATTTTTTACAATTGATTAGACTAAATTAGTCGGCAATGGGATGCCTTATGATGATATTTTAGTCGTTAACTCATAGAACCACACTTTAGCCTCAATATCAGTCGTTAACATGGATACCTATGGCACCTTTATTGATGATTTTAGCGGCACAATTGTTGATAGCCAGCGGTAACCTATTGGTTAAGTTGCTTGAAACTAATACGCCAGTGTTTCAACTTGTACTTTACCGGCAATTATTTGCCACACTTTTGGTACTGCCCTTTGTCTGGCGTTTACAGGGCAATCTCAAGTTAAGTCCCTTTTACAAAGTGCACTTAAGCCGAGCGCTATTAATTGGTTTAGGCAATGCTATCTTTATGCTAGCTGTATTGCATCTGCCACTCGCAACAGTCACCGCAGTCATTTATACCTCGCCATTATTACTGCTGTTATTGTCCGCGTTCTTTTTACATGAGCGCATAGGCTATCGCCGAACAGTAGCAGGCATCA
Source organism: Shewanella sp. Sh95 (assembly GCF_001308045.1). Classification (NCBI taxonomy): domain Bacteria; kingdom Pseudomonadati; phylum Pseudomonadota; class Gammaproteobacteria; order Alteromonadales; family Shewanellaceae; genus Shewanella; species Shewanella sp. Sh95. The sequence continues at coordinate 6,533 of NZ_LGYY01000026.1, read as the reverse complement.
TTGGTTTTACGGGCATATTACTGATAAGCCAACCAACTGAATTTAATCTCTACATTGGCTTAGCCTTTTTTGGGGCTATGACTTCTGCAACAAACAGCTTGATTTTGAAGGCATACTCAACCCACGAGCATCCCTTTTCAACACTCTTTTGGTCTAATGCCTTTGCGATGGTTTTTCTGATACCGGCAACTTGGTACGAGGGCGCAGATTTTAATCTCCCCGTCGCTCAAGTCGGCTTAACCTTAGGCGTGTTTTATATCGGCATGACCTACCTGATTATCCATGCCTATCGACGAGCAGATGCGAGCCAAATGGCACCAGTGGAATACACAGGCCTTATTTTTGCCGCATTGTTAGGTTGGTGGTTTTTGGATGAGCACTTAAGCATTGTGGTGTGTATTGGCATTGGACTAGTGCTCTTCTCCTCCATCCTACCAAGTTACAGCGAGCTCAAAGCTAAATGGAAAAGCCGGCAAAGGTAACCTTGGCCGGCTTTAAATTCGAGGCGACACATTTAGGTCGCCAATTTACTGGTTCGATTAGAAGCGGAATTTACCGCCGATGTACGCACCATCTTCAAAGGTAAAATCACGGGCATTATCGTATTCAAAGGCAATTTTACGATAACCAACGTACAGCGCCATATTCGGGTTGATGTTGTATTGCACTTTAGAATCCAATTCATACTGACCATCGACATTACCGAAAGACAATACCGATGGCGCGTAGTAAGCGGCAGCATGTATAGAAATATTTGGCCCTAAGGCTAACGCATAACGACCACCGACAGACACAGTACTGCCATTTGGCGCATCGTCTGCCCATAACTGGCTTAACTTAGCGCCCACTTCAAAATGATGCACTCCCGCATCGTGGGTCATGTGCATTGCACCTTGAGCAATATGACCGCTATCGTCCGAATAAATATATCCTAATACTGCATTAGTATCTTTATTCACTTGCAGCTCTAACTCAGTAGAAACCACATCGTTGTTTAAGCCAAGATTAAATTCTGACGCATTCACTTGCAGCGCGGCTGCACTCAATAATAAGACACTTGCTACTCTGAATTTAGCCATAAAAACACCTCAATAATGACTGTGGGTAATAGCGCGGATCATACCGAATAAAAAAAGAAAATCTGCATATTTAGGATTTTGGTGCCGATATTTTTGAATTTAAAACCAAATAAAAACCAGCCATAAACACCAGCAAAACCTAAATAAAACATTTTTTACACATTAAGGTGCTGGTATACGATTTCCCACTAAGGTTTGCATCGTTCCTTCAATATCAATCTCATCACATAAGGTTAAGTAATACCAACCCACGGTATTCCCCGTTCCTCTAATGCTTAAATAGTTACGCCAAAAGTGAAATCCGGCCTTGAGTAAATTCACTCTGCTGGCGTTGTTTTCATCTCGAATAGTGGCAAATAACAGGGCGATTCCCTGTGCTTTAGCCACTTCAATCCGCATAAGGGTAAGCCCTTGGGCGATGCCTCGGCGGCGATATAAAGGCGAGACTACCAGATAACCGAGTTCCCCCACAGGGCCAGAACCGGCCTTAATCGCTGCGCAGCCGACTATCTCGCCTTCGAGAGTCTTCGCCAATATCACGGCGCGGGACAGAGCAAAAGCCTGATGGTCGAGGGGATGCGCGTTGTCATCGCGCAGGTCAATTAATGACGCCGCAGCCGCTAATTCGGCCGCGTTTTGACAAAGAACAAATTGAATATCGTTTTGATTCATACAAATGAGTTAAACAACCTAAATCCACTTAAAGATAAAGTATCGTCGCCATACCGAGGAAAGTGAAAAAGCCCACCACATCGGTCACAGTGGTTAAAATCACCGAGCCAGAGAGCGCCGCATCTTGGTTAAATCGCTGCAAGACCATAGGCACAATCACCCCAGCTAAAGCCGCGACCGCCATATTGATTAAAATCGCACAACCTATCACTATGCCTATGGTGCTGTCGGCAAACCACCAGCCCGATACCAGTCCAATAACAATCGCCCACAGAGTACCATTGACTAAACCAATCCCTAACTCGTTCTTCATTAACGAGAATAAGTTACCCGCAGAGATCTGCCCCATCGCCATACCGCGGATCATCAAGGTGAGCGACTGACTCCCCGCAATCCCGCCCATGGACGCCACTATCGGCATAAGTACCGCAAGTGCAACCACTTGAGATAAGACGTTTTCAAACAATCCAATGGTTGCCGAGGCCAAAAATGCGGTGAGTAAGTTAATCCCTAACCACACGGCGCGGCGCTGCGCACCTTTGATGATTGGGGCGAATAAGTCGTCGGACTCATCCATACCCGCGGTCGCCATTAATTGCGCTTCGTAATGTTCACGCACTAAGGCAGTCGCGGCCCTCAGGGTGACACGGCCAATCAGCTCCCCAGCCTCATCGATCACGGGTAACTCAATTTCGCGGCTATGTTCTATCGCCTCGGCGGCATCGAGTAGCGTCGTATCCGCAGTTAATGCACGACTGTCTTCCGATAACAGTGAAATCAGCGGCTCAGAGGGATCATGCTTGAAAATATCATAACGTCTGACCGTACCTAGGTATTTATCCGCCTCATCGACGATAAATAAGTTGTCGTTACAGTCGAGTTCAATTCGCCTGAAAAACCGCTGCGCCTGAGCCACAGTCGCCTTATCGCTGAGCACTAACATTTGATGATCGGTATAACGACCAATTTCGTTTTCCGAATATTGGTCATACAACTCGAAACGCTGCCGCTGACGCTCGCCCATCTGCGCCAAGGCGCGGTCGGTAAAACTTTCGGGGAGATAATCACTCCACTCAATCAAATCCTCAGGACTAAGCTGCGCGAATAGCAGATCCACCTCATTGTCGGGCATCTGCTTTAGGATACCCATACGCGGATCGGCACGCATTAAACTCAGCACTGTTACACGGTCACTAAACTCAACCTGTTGCCAACGCTCGTAACGCTCGTCTAAGGGTAAAGACTCCAGTGCTAATGCAATAGTACCAGGCTCTGCTTCATTTAAGATTTCACTGAACACTTCAGCCTGTTCTTCACCTTCAACTTCAGTGAGTTGCTGAACAACCTGCCCGACATCGGCCTGTGTGTTTGTTTCGTATTCGGCTTCATGTTCAGTCACATAAACGCCCTTCTGCTGAGATAAAAATTAGCGTAACTATATTGATATTGAAGAAGATTGGCAAACACACAGAATAAATTGCACACAAATTGACTGATAACAACTTAACTATTATTTATGCTAATCATCACACCTAAGGAGGTAATGATGACATCGACTATCTATAGCCACAGCGCAAACGACATTCAAGGCAATCCAACGGCACTGGCACAATATCAAGGCAAAGTAATTTTAATTGTAAATACCGCCAGTGAGTGCGGTTTTACACCACAGTACAAAGGCTTAGAGGCGCTTTATCAAAAATATAAAGCACAAGGATTTGTGGTTTTAGGCTTCCCATGCAATCAGTTTGGTGCCCAAGAAAAAGCCGATGAGAAAGGCATCCAAAGCTTTTGTGAACTCAACTTTGGCGTGAGTTTTCCCCTATTTTCAAAAATCGAGGTAAACGGTGAGCATACTCACCCTTTATATCAGTATCTTAAAAAAGCAGCGCCGGGCCTATTGGGCACAGAACGGATTAAGTGGAATTTCACTAAATTCTTAGTGAATCGTCAGGGAGAAGTGGTCGCTCGCTTTGCGCCAACCACAAAACCAGAAGACATTAGCGACAAAATAGAAACGCTTTTAAAGTAATCAGCGAGCTATCCCGTTGAAACTTTTCTATTAAATAAAAAGTTAAGTTATTTTTTATTTTCGATGGAACTTTAACCCTATAAGCCCCTCAAACATATTGAACAGCGAATGTCTTTTTCATGTTCATCATTCTCCCAGGGGCTTCTAGCGCGGCCCCCTTGACCTAGGAAGAGGTCACTAGGCAACCAATTGGTTGCCTTTTTTTATGTCTATGTTTTATTTGTAAAATAAATGTAGTCACCCACTGACTTCTATATTTAGCATGTCGGCATGGTCGAAAATAATTTCAAAAATTTTTAGCCGCAAACTGAACTTTATGAAAAGGCCTTAGTCTGACTATATGTAAGGATTAACAAATCCGCTTTAATGCACAATTGATTGCTAAATGAAAAGTTTAGCAAAGGATTAAATGGATAAAACTTGCCGTTTAATTCAATGGAACAGTTTCAAGTTATTGCATAGAGTCGAATTGGTTGGTCGTTCATCATCATCTCCCTTTTGGGAAGCAATCGAATACACGCTAGCGCACTGAATTCCTTTGTCTCCTAGCTTGATTTTCTTATGGCAACCTTTGGTTGCCATTTTTTTTATCTGTTTTTACGAGTTAAACATCCTATCTAACTGTACTTGAATGGATGGGTGATAACCTGCGCGTGCGCTTGCATAAATCTTTTGTAACTCAGCATGATAACCCGCAATCTTTAACTCAGCGTAAAGCGGACGGACAAACTTGCCGCGGCCAATACGCTGTAAATAAGCGCTTAAAGCGGGCAGCACAGGATCGTAATGATTGCGGATAGCGACCCTAAACCAATCGCAGGCAATTTCGGCATTGCTCGACTCGGTTAACTTAAAGGTATCGTCCAAATCCATTAATTTCACCTGAGACAAGACTTCAGGCAATTGAGTCAGAAAGTATTGCCAGTGATGGACACGCCAGCCTTGCACCTTAAGCTCTCTGGCCACTTTGCCCTTTAAAAAGTCCTCCAAGGCGCTATCGACCTTATCTAAACTTCGCGATGTGGGCCCCACATAACCTTGAGGTAGCCCTTCGCCATAAATCCATTCCAACAATTCGGCTTCGCTTATCTTATCGGAATAGGCTTCAACTAAAGCGACTTTGGCGTATTTGACAAACTCTTCAGTGGTGATTGCCTTAAAAGCAAAGTGCTGCACATAGGCAAACAGAAACTTATCGAATTCGGTGCGGCCAAGTCGATGCTCTAATTCATGGACGAAGATCGACGCCTTATCATAGGTAAAACGGTTAAAGGCCAGATTAGGATCGGCCTGTTGTACATTGGCGGGTAGCGTTTGCCTGTGGCGCGGTAAAACGGCCATTTCTTCTTTTAGTCGACCAAATTCAATAACCCATTCTAGCTCAGCCTGCTCCTTGCCATAGACTTCCTCGACAATTCGATTGGTGAAATAGGTCGTAAAGCCTTCATTTAACCAGAGATCACGCCATGTGGCGTTACTAACCAAATTGCCCGTCCACGAGTGTGCCAACTCATGGGCAACCGTTGACACAAGGCTCTTATCTCCCGCAATCAAGGTTGGAGTTAAAAAAGCTAAACGGGGATTTTCCATGCCACCAAACGGAAAGCTCGGCGGCAAGATGATCATGTCATAACGCCCCCAGGCATAGGGGCCTAATAGCGATTGCGCCACATCTAGCATATGTTCGGTATCGGCAAACTCAGTTGCTGCGGCGGCCAACATGCAAGGTTCTGTATACACGCCGCTGCGCGGGCCTATGGCTTGAAATGCCAAATCACCTACCGCTAATGCCAGCAAATGGGTTGGGATGGCTTTTTCCATCTCAAACGTAAATATCCCTTCAAGCGGTGTATCTGGATGGTTCATCGCACTCATCACGGCACGCATTCCCTTGGGCACTTGGACTTTCGCATCGAAGGTTATCCGCGCCTTTGGCGTATCCTGCAAGGGGATCCAACTGCGGGCATTAATGGGCTGAGATTGACTAAAGAGATAAGGTAACTGTTTGCCGGCCGTTTGCTCAGGCATAAGCCACTGCAACCCTTCAGCTTCTGGCGAGGTGCGATAGTGAATACAGACTCGCTCACACTTTTCAGCGGGTAGCTGGATCACCAATTTCTGCCCGAGGATTTCATTTGGCACTTCAAGCACAAACTCAAGGGGCTCTTGAGTATCAGTAGTGATCGATAAAATATGTAAATCACGGCTATCGAGCCATAACTCGCTAGTCTGTGGTTCAAAGTAGCGAAGTGACAGAACCGCTTCCCCGAGCAAAGTGCGAGTCGCAAAGTCGATTTTCAACGCGAGGGATAAGTGCGTGACCTGCACTTGGTCGCAATTGGCAAAGGAATGGTAATCCCGAGTTAAATCCCACGCTGCGGGAGCGATTGGCATTTGCTGGCTTTCTGATGACATCACTTAGCGGCTTTGTTTCCTAAATCGATTCAGCGAACAAAGCCCCTCATAATCGTCTAAATATCAAACTACACGGTAAGTTACAGGCATGCCTAGCCCTGTAAGCTTGTTCAAAGCCTTTATCATCGCGTAAGTTTCTCCCACCTGACCGTTATAATTTCGCAGGCTCAATCTACCACCAAGTAATTGCTTTACCCTGTACATGGCAGTTTCTGAGATTGACCGCCGATGATAACCATACCGTTTTTTCCACTGCTTATTTGAACCATAAAGCTGTTGCCAACTGACCGCTAAGTTACGCGGATGTCCGTGTTCCCAGAGTGCAGCACCGTCCC
>NZ_LGYY01000087.1:0-435 GCF_001308045.1 Shewanella sp. Sh95 | reverse complement strand
ATATTGGCTTCGCGCATCTTGTTGTCCAAGTGTAGTTTTTGGCGAAACCATTTGATCATGCAACAAGATGCGCTTCCACCCTAATTTGATGATTTATTTGTAAATCATCAGGGGATTCTTCAGCGCATAGCTGAGAATGACTGAAGTATTCATATACGCCTCCAATAACACAATTATATTTTTGTTTTCTCCTTTAAAGCACCTTCAGTATTATTGCAGACGGGATTTATTTTTTTGATCTAGATCACATGTTTAAATTCAAAATTAAACATAAACAACAAGTTAGGATACGGGACACATTACTGTATAGCGCTGAAGGATCCCCTCATAAATCAGCCATAGCATAGCCATATTTGAGCAACTGATTGGCGAATAATACCCAGGCCGCCAGCAATTCTTTCTCCGTGATTTGATAATCAGGCCGCCTGAGTACCT
>NZ_LGYY01000064.1:0-436 GCF_001308045.1 Shewanella sp. Sh95 | reverse complement strand
CCAATCCCTATCAGCTTTCCAAATTGTTAAAGAGCGGGCTTAAAAAAGCCAAAGATAATGTTTAAGTTTATCTTTGGCATCTCTAACCATAATGCAGTAAATGGTGGAGCTATGCGGGATCGAACCGCAGACCTCCTGCGTGCAAGGCAGGCGCTCTCCCAGCTGAGCTATAGCCCCATTTACATGCAGTGCGAGTAAATAAGATGTTCCAAACCTCTTAAAGGATTGGTTTGCCAATCATTTCTTATCAAGGCGGACAGTGGCGACGTTTAGTTCACTAAACGAGTCACTTTCCAACGCTGAGAAGGAAGGATTGGTGGGTCAGAGTGGACTTGAACCACCGACCTCACCCTTATCAGGGGTGCGCTCTAACCAGCTGAGCTACAGACCCATCTTTTACTCTATCTTCTATCAAGCAAATCTGTGTGAACACTCA
>NZ_LGYY01000255.1:0-436 GCF_001308045.1 Shewanella sp. Sh95 | reverse complement strand
GCAAACATCGTGAGGGCGGTCCCGCGTTGCATCCACGACACGGGCGCCAGGGCCCGGGCCAACGGCCGGCGGCGCGTGCCGCGACGGGCACGCCCTCGATCCCGGCGACCGTGCACGCGACGAGCGCGTGGCGCGTCGTGTGCTCGAGGTACCCGTTGCCGGACACCGTGGTGATCGCGCGCAGGTCGGGCGCGGGATTGCCCGCCGCCAGCCAGATGGCGAAGACGTCGTCGTGCCCCGGGTCGCAGTCGAGGATCACGGGGATGGGCATGGTGTCACTCCTTCGTCACACCGACCGGTCGGTTCGGTGTGGAAACGATTACGCACATCTGGACGGACGTCAAGACCCTCCCACCCGTCGGGCGTCGGTCGCCGTCAGCGCGCGTCGGCCGCCTGCGGCTCGGCGGGGGCCTCGTCGTCACCCCGGGGCGTGCCC
>NZ_LGYY01000120.1:0-438 GCF_001308045.1 Shewanella sp. Sh95 | reverse complement strand
CATCAGGATGGTCTCTTCCGCTAGGGAACAGCGGATACCGATAGAGAGTGTGGCATGTAGCTTGAGGGTTGTGGCTTAAGGCATATGGATTGTGCCTTGTGGCTTGTGGCTTGTGGCTTGTGGCTTGTGGCTTGTGGCTTGTGGCTTGTGGCTTGTGGCACGATAAAATAATAGATACAAAAAAACCATCTTTCGATGGTTTATTGTCTTCAACTAACGTTAGCGGTTAACCTTAGTTGAGGTGGTATCCCCTAGGGGATTCGAACCCCTGTTACCGCCGTGAAAGGGCGGTGTCCTAGGCCTCTAGACGAAGGGGACACAAGGACTTATGTTTTTCCTCATAACTGAGGTCTTGCTATTTATCTCAAACAACTCGTTAGTCATTTGGGATGCACTCTATCTTATTAGGGATAGAGTGGTATCCCCTAGGGGATGCGA
>NZ_LGYY01000171.1:0-441 GCF_001308045.1 Shewanella sp. Sh95 | reverse complement strand
AGCCGAGCCCGTGCGTCCCGGCCGCGGCCTCGTCGGCATGCGCGAGCGCGTCGACGCGGTGGGCGGCACGCTGCGCGCCGACGCGACCGCGTCGCGGTTCGTCGTGGACGTCCGCGTGCCGGTGGCGGTGGCCCCGTGATCCGCGGGGTCGTGGCCGCCGACCAGGCCGGGGTCCGGGCCGGGTTCGCGGCGATCCTCGCGGCCGCGCCCGACGGGGGGGGCGGCGGCGGCGCGGGTGGCTGAGGCGCGGGGTCCGGTGCCCTGGTGCCCGCGGCGGACAGGTGGGCGGGTGACCCGGGGGTGGTCGGGGGCGGGGCGGGCACGACGGGGCCGGCGGGGCCGGCCCTCGAGGGTCAGGGCGTGTTCCCGGCGATCGTGCAGGACGTCACGGCCGTCACCGCCGGCGACTCCCGTCCGCAGGTCACGGGGCACGTGCTGGTC
>NZ_LGYY01000140.1:0-443 GCF_001308045.1 Shewanella sp. Sh95 | reverse complement strand
CTTTACCTGTGAGGCTTTTACCTGATTGCAGATCTTTAAGGGCTTGTTCGAAGTTAAAAGGTTGGGTCATGTGTCATTCCTGTTTTTGAATATTTTACTGAAATGACACAGAATTATGAACACTACCCACATATGCCGTTATTCATTTTTATGTATTGAACTGAAGGGCTTTAACAGCAGAATTGACCCACTAGAACTGTTCTGTCAGCGCCAAGGGCTGTTGTTACCCTCGATTGAAAGAGTCACGGATCGGGAAGAATGGTATGCCCACCTTCTCACCATGCAAAGTGTGGCATTTTGTTCGAGTATTGATATGCCCGACTTTCCGCACCTGATTTAGGAATAAATTTGCCGATACCGTTCGCCTAACACGTCGAGAATGATCTGCTGGTCCACTGTGAGTCCTGTGACTTGAGGTGGCGCCTCTCCCAACTGGTACTCGT
>NZ_LGYY01000266.1:0-445 GCF_001308045.1 Shewanella sp. Sh95 | reverse complement strand
GCACCGCGGGGACGCCGGGGTGACCGGGGAGGACGGGCGGCTCGCGCTCGGGCGGGGCGGGGGTGCGGTCCTGGTGCACGCTCACACCTCCGCCGAGTCCATCGCGCCCACGAAGGAGCGCGTGAGCGCGTGCTGCGGGCGCAGCAGGACGTCGTCCGCGGGGCCCTCCTCGACGACCACGCCGCCGGCCATGAAGACGACCCGGTCGGCGACCTCGCGCGCGCCGACCGACACGCCGCGCAGCTGCTCCGTCGACTCCTGCACCGCGACCGTGAGCTCCTGCGAGGACCCGACGAGCGTCGCGGCGGCCTCGGCGACGGCACGCGCCGAGGTCGTCACCTCGGTCGTCGCGGCCGTCGGGCGGGCGCGGGGTCCGGTGAGCGCCATTCGGAGCCGGTCGAGGCCGGGGCGCTCCGGGCCGGGCGCCCGGCGGCGGGCGGGGGCG
>NZ_LGYY01000007.1:0-447 GCF_001308045.1 Shewanella sp. Sh95 | reverse complement strand
GTCCAGGACCGCGACGATCGCCATGTCCAGCTGATCACGCCGGTGGTGCGGGAACTCGCGCCCCGACTCGTCGCGCACGATCTGCTTGTACGTGCCGACCAGCGCGCGCAGGTCGTCCGCGTCCAGGTCGACGTCGGCGGTGACGCCGCGGCCGGCCTTCGCCTTGTCCAGCGCGTCGGCGAACAGGTCCGCCTCGATGCCCAGGACCGTGCGCCCGAACATCTGGATCAGCCGGCGGTAGGAGTCCCACGCGAACCGCTCGTCGCCCGACAGCTCGGCCAGCCCCTGCACGGACGCGTCGTTGAGGCCGACGTTGAGGACCGTCTCCATCATCCCGGGCATCGAGAACTTCGCCCCCGAGCGCACCGAGACCAACAGCGGGCCGAGGAAGTCCCCGCGCCGGGGCCCGGGCCCGGCACCGAGGTGCCGGGCCGCCATAGCCACCCC
>NZ_LGYY01000013.1:0-453 GCF_001308045.1 Shewanella sp. Sh95 | reverse complement strand
CGCCGGTGGTGGCGTTGTAGCTGTAGCCTGTCGCCGGAGTGCCGTCAGCAAACTGCAGCGCCCCATTCACCAGCTTCAGTTCCACATCGGTGGTCGCGGTGCCATTGACGATAGTCAGGTTCACGTGGCCGCCTTCAGCAAAGTCGGCATGGTTGATGGTGACTTGGAGCTGTACGCCATCACCGTTGATTTCGGCTTGCGTGAGTGAGCCATCACCTGGATTGCCGTCATCGACGATCAATACGGTCGGGGCATTCGGGGCGGTTTCATCCGCCACGGTTGCAGTGTCAGAGCCTGGGCCTGAGGTGTTGTTGGCTGCATCGGTTTGGGTCGCGGTGACCGTGATGCTGCCACCTTCACCCGGGGCGGTTTCCGTCCAGCTGATAACGCCGGTGGTGGCGTTGTAGCTGTAGCCTGTCGCCGGAGTGCCGTCAGCAAACTGCAGCGCCCCAT
>NZ_LGYY01000088.1:0-62286 GCF_001308045.1 Shewanella sp. Sh95 | reverse complement strand
ATCCGTAGATACGTTAGGCATCAAGAGAAAGTAGAGCGGCAAGAGCAGGGTCAACTTGCTCTTGAATAAAGGCCCCCTTTTAGGGGGTTAAAACAAAGCCACCTTCTTCAGAAGGTGGATTCTTTACGTCTTTTGGATACTTAACTCGCTGTGCAATAAGTCTCTTTGCAGTGCAAACTTAGCAAGATGGATAAAGTTTAATTTGCCTCTGAGTTGGCAGTTACTTAAGCTGCATGCTTGGAACTTTCTATGTTTTTAATAAAGCTATTCAAGAAAGCGTTGTTTTTCCTGTAAACATTTTTCACGTAAATTGCTGCGTGCACCTTTTAGGATCTGAGTTTGATTAAGTTTTGGCGCCAAGGATTAATGTTACTCTGTGTGTCGATCATTTTGATCGCCCATACGAGTGGCTATGCGCCGCGCAGCTTAACCGCTCAGCATTTTGCGCCTAAAACAGTAGTGACAACTGTGCTGACTGCGGATACGCCGTCAATCGCAGCGCAAGAAAATACGACATCGCGCCATTCAACTGAACAATCGACTGCGAACGAGAGTAAAGCGGTTTGCATTGCTTCTGATAAGGTGCAAGCCTCCGATTGTTCCGAACCTGAATTCGTTAGTCATTCTGACGATTTTAATTTTGCCCCGGTTAACTCCCAGCGCTTTATCAATCTTGTTCAGCATGATATGCGCGAAGTGAAGCCTGTTTACCTGTTGGCCTTTGAGTTCGAACCCGAGCCTGCGCCCGCATTAGGGGAAAATATTCGCCTCGATGCTCGCCCGGATTGGACCCTCTTAGCCGAATCTTCACCCGCGCGGATCTCCGGCTGGAAAGTATCCAACCTCCAATATCGCTTTAGTCAGCAAGCCGCTTAATTCACCGCTCCCTGTAGCAAGTTAGCAAGGCTTATCCATAACGATACCGTTTGAGTTTGTTATCTGAACCAGAGGTCGTTAGGGATACCTTTGATTAACTTCGCATTTTGTCATCCGAAACCTGTACCCGATAACCTAGCATCAAAGCCTGCGGAATGACTGCCGCAGATACGACTGAATTGCATTGGATTAAATGCATTCGGTTTAGACGGATTTGAATCGGTTATCACCACTGAGTTTGCTGCGTTTAGCGTTCTCCTTGTGGGATCGGTGTTTACAGGTTTCACCGTAATACAGTGATTGTTCGCTCATGTTTGAAGGCGTTAATACGCCACTGATTACTATCCGAGCGGGCAAAACTATGCGAGTGATATCTATGGATAAAATTCAGAGTAAAAAGCTGCTAAATCATTATTCAGCTTGGAAATACGTTGTGCTAATTGTCACGATTATTGTGATGTTATTTAGCGCTTTACCGACTTGGTATGGTGAAGACGCCGCCGTGCAGGTGGGCGCTAAAGCAGGGCTTAACTTAACCCCTATTGAACTGCGGGATAAATTAAAAGCGCAGGGCGTTGAGGTGAAGCGTATCGAAGTTAAGCATGCCCAACATGGCAACGCCAATAGCTCAGAAGATGGGCAAACCCTTATTGTACTCAATGATGACAGCGAGCAAACCTTAGTGAAGACCTTAGTGTCATCCATGGTGAGTGAGCCGAAAGAACTCACGCTGGCATTGGTGAGTGCTGCGCCGAGTTGGCTGCAAAATATGGGGTTTGAACCGATTAAGCTCGGGCTCGATTTACGCGGCGGGGTGCAATTTTTGCTGGATGTGGATGTGCAACCTGTCTACCAAGCCCAAGCAGATGCCCTAGTCGAATCCTTAAGACAATTTTTACGCGAACAGCAAATCCGTGGCGCCAGTGTGCGTATTGACAACACGCGCGATGATGCCGGATTACAAATAGCGATTGCATTAACGGATGCTTCAGCATCAGACAATAACGCCCGTGCTGCCATACGTCAGTTTATCCAGCAAAGCTATCCAACATGGCAATTAACCAATGGGGATAATGGCTTAGTGGTAAAGCTTGCTCAAGATGAGCAAATTAAGTTACGTAATTTAACGGTGCAGCAAAACCTACAAATCATGCGTAGCCGTATTGAAGAGTTGGGGATCACTGAGGCTCTAGTGCAGCGTCAGGGTGAACACCGTATCCGCATCGAGCTGCCTGGTGTACAAGACCCAGCAGCCGCTAAAAACGTAATAGGCGCGACCGCAAGCCTCGCCTTTTTTGAGGTTAAAGAATCGGGTTCAGTGAACGCGCAGGTGCTGAAGGATAAATCTGGCAATCCCGTTTATGTGGCACGCACGCCCGTATTAGGTGGCGATCATATTGTCGATGCCCGTGCCAATATTGGTGAAATGGGCATGGCCGAAGTGAACATTCACCTCGACCGTATTGGCGGGCAGAAGATGTCGGAGTTTTCCCGCGCCAATATCGGTAAGCCGATGGCAACATCCTATAGCGAATATAGCCGGGATGAGCAGGGCAAAGCTAAGCAAACACAACAGATCATTAGCGTCGCGACCATTCAATCCCAACTAGGTGATCGTTTCCGTATCACTGGTGCAGGGACCTATCAAGAAGCGCAACAATTAGCGCTGCTGCTACGTGCAGGTTCAATGACGGCGCCTGTGACAATCGTTGAAGAACGCACTATTGGCCCAACACTTGGTGCTGAAAATATTGAAAACGGCTTTGCCGCACTCGGTTTAGGTATGGGGATTACGCTGCTATTTATGGCGCTCTGGTATCGCCGCCTCGGTTGGGTGGCAAACGTGGCACTGATTTCTAATATGGTGATCCTGTTTGGCCTACTAGCGCTTATTCCTGGTGCAGTACTGACCTTACCAGGTATTGCAGGTCTAGTATTGACTGTCGGCATGGCGGTCGATACTAACGTGCTGATATTCGAACGGATAAAAGATAAGTTAAAGGAAGGACGAAGCTTTGCCCTTGCCATCGATACTGGTTTTGATAGTGCATTTTCAACCATTTTCGACGCCAACTTCACTACGATGATCACCGCAGTTGTGCTCTATTCCATCGGTAATGGTCCGATCCAAGGTTTTGCCTTGACCTTAGGCTTAGGTCTTCTGACCAGTATGTTTACCGGTATTTTTGCTTCAAGAGCCTTGATTAACCTTGTTTATGGGCGTGATGCGCGCCGTCATGTGAGGGTATAAAAATGAAGAATATTAATCTGACTAAATGGCGCTATATTTCGAGCGCTATCTCGATCTTTTTAATGCTGGCCTCACTTACTATCATTGGCGTGAAGGGTTTTAATTGGGGCTTAGATTTTACTGGCGGGGTGGTAACCGAAGTACAACTTGATAAAAGAATCACCACTAGCGAATTGCAGCCATTACTGAACGCGGCTTATCAGCAAGAAGTGACAGTGATATCTGCGAGTGAGCCTGGGCGCTGGGTATTGCGTTATGCCGACACTGCACAAAGCAATGTGGATATTGCGCAAACCTTAGTGCCACTGGGCGAAGTGCAAGTGCTAAATACCAGTATTGTCGGCCCGCAGGTGGGTAAAGAGCTAGCAGAGCAGGGGGGGCTCGCGTTATTAGTCGCTATGTTAGCTATCTTAGGCTATTTGAGTTATCGCTTTGAATGGCGCCTCGCCTCTGGTGCGTTATTTGCGTTAGTACACGACGTCATTTTTGTACTCGCGTTTTTTGCGCTGACACAGATGGAATTTAATCTAACCGTGCTGGCGGCGGTGCTGGCTATCCTTGGCTACTCACTGAATGACTCAATCATTATTGCCGATCGTATTCGTGAATTATTGATTGCAAAACCCAAACTTGCGATTCAGGAGATTAACAACCAAGCGATTGTCGCGACATTTTCGCGCACTATGGTGACCTCGGGGACCACTCTGATGACGGTTGGAGCACTATGGATAATGGGCGGTGGGCCGCTAGAAGGATTCTCGATAGCCATGTTTATTGGCATTTTAACCGGCACGTTCTCCTCGATATCAGTCGGGACCTCCTTGCCAGAGTTTCTCGGCTTAGCCCCTGAGCACTATCAAGTTAAACCCATTAGCGATACACCATAGACGTTAAAACAAAACGGCCACTCATTTGAGTGGCTGTTTTGTTTAAGGCTGGAAAATTATTTCGCTCTTGGCAAAGCAATTTTCATTTCTGGTGATTGACGATAAATCACCAGAATATGACCAATAAGTTGCACTTTTGCAGATTGAGTTTCACGTACTATGGCATCAACGATGGCATTTTTTAGCTCTCTGTCGGCAGAGGCTACTTTCACTTTAATCAATTCATGATAAGCGAGTGCGCTTTCAATTTCAGCGAGTACACCTTCAGTCAATCCATTGGCACCAAGCAGCACCACTGGCTTTAAATTATGCGCCAGACCTTTTAAATGCTGTTTTTGTTTGGTTGTTAAGTTCATTTCTACCAACTTTTGCTGAGTTACTGTTGAAAAACCGCTATTCTACCCTTATATAGCCTTTGTGTAACTCTCAATTGTTGCGGATTTTAAATGTCAGGTAAAAAACGTACGGCCAGTTCCAATCGCTGGATGCTGGAACACTTTGATGATCATTATGTCAAACTAGCACAGAAACGGGGATTGCGTTCTCGCGCTGCGTTTAAGCTTGAAGAGCTTCAGCAAAAGGATCAATTGATCCGCCCAGGTATGACGGTTGTTGACTTAGGGGCCGCTCCAGGTGGTTGGTCACAGGTTGCTGTTAAGCTAGCTGGAGACAAAGGTAAAGTCATCGCCTGTGATATTTTACCTATGGATCCCATCGTCGGCGTGGATTTCTTGCAAGGGGACTTTCGTGAAGAGAAAGTGCTCGAAGCATTGCTAACTCGCGTCGGTGCGGATAAGGTTGACGTTGTATTGTCTGATATGGCGCCCAACATGAGTGGTTCAGATGGTGTCGATCAGCCGCGCGCCATGTATTTAGTCGAGTTGGCGTTAGATATGTGTCATCAAGTTTTGGCACCTAACGGCAGTTTTGCGGTCAAAGTCTTTCAGGGGGAGGGGTTTGACGAATATATGAAGGCGGTTAAAGAGGCATTCAAAGTCGTAAAAACACGTAAACCGGACTCGTCGCGGGCACGCTCCCGTGAGGTCTATCTTGTGGCGACAGGGTACAAGTTGTAGTACCCTAGCGTTAATCATCGCAAGACTTTATGAGGTCTAGTAATTTGAGTGACATGGCAAAAAATCTAATACTCTGGGTTGTCATCGCCGTTGTGCTGATGTCAGTGTTTCAGGGTTACTCCCCCTCTTCTTCGTCATCGCAGAAGATGGATTATTCTACTTTCCTAGACAATGTTCGTGATGGACAAGTCGCCAGCGTTGAAGTGAAAAGTGACCAACGTACTATCGAAGGTTCTAAGCGCACGGGCGAAAAATTCACGACCATCATGCCACTGTATGACCAAGATTTAATTAATGATCTTGACCGTAAAGGCATCACTATGAAAGGGCAAGAAGCCGAAGAGTCTGGGTTCCTAACTCAAATCTTCATCTCTTGGTTCCCTATGTTATTGCTTATCGGAGTATGGATTTTCTTCATGCGCCAGATGCAGGGCGGCGGTGGCAAAGGCGCTATGTCCTTTGGCAAGAGCAAAGCCAAGCTGATGAGCGAAGATCAAATCAAGACCACTTTTGCTGACGTTGCTGGCTGTGATGAAGCCAAAGAAGAAGTGAAAGAGCTGGTCGATTATCTGCGTGATCCAACCAAATTCCAAAAACTGGGTGGCCGTATTCCAACGGGCGTGCTCATGGTTGGCCCACCAGGTACAGGTAAAACCTTGCTTGCTAAAGCGATTGCTGGCGAGTCAAAGGTGCCTTTCTTTACCATTTCGGGTTCTGACTTCGTGGAAATGTTCGTCGGTGTTGGCGCATCTCGTGTGCGTGATATGTTCGAACAAGCGAAGAAATCAGCTCCTTGTATTATCTTCATCGACGAAATCGATGCCGTAGGTCGCCAACGTGGCGCAGGCTTAGGTGGTGGTCACGATGAGCGTGAGCAAACCCTTAACCAGATGCTGGTTGAGATGGATGGCTTCGAAGGTAACGAAGGGATTATCGTGATTGCGGCGACCAACCGCCCTGACGTATTGGACTCTGCGCTGCTGCGTCCAGGTCGTTTCGACCGTCAAGTGGTTGTTGGCTTGCCAGATGTTCGCGGTCGTGAGCAAATTCTTAAAGTGCATATGCGCAAAGTGCCACTTTCTGAAGATGTTAAAGCGAGCGTGATTGCCCGTGGTACGCCAGGTTTCTCCGGTGCCGATTTAGCCAACTTAGTTAACGAAGCTGCACTGTTTGCGGCGCGCGGTAATCGCCGTGTGGTCGGTATGGAAGAATTCGAGCGTGCAAAAGACAAGATCATGATGGGTGCTGAGCGCCGCTCTATGGTGATGTCGGAAGCCGAAAAAGAAATGACGGCATACCACGAAGCGGGCCACGCGATTGTGGGCTGTTTAGTGCCAGAGCATGACCCTGTGCACAAGGTCACCATTATTCCACGTGGTCGTGCACTCGGCGTGACCTTCTTCTTACCTGAGGCCGATGCGATTAGCCAAAGCCGTCGTAAGTTAGAAAGCCAGATTTCGGTTGCCTACGGTGGTCGTTTAGCCGAAGAGCTGATCTACGGTAGCGAAAAAGTGTCTACAGGTGCCTCGCAAGACATTAAATACGCGACATCGATTGCCCGTAATATGGTGACCCAATGGGGCTTCTCCGACAAGCTTGGTCCATTACTCTATGCCGAGGAAGAAGGTGAAGTATTCTTAGGGCGTAGCATGGGTAAAGCCAAGGCGATGTCCGATGAGACTGCGACGCTTATCGATGCTGAAGTGAAGGCCTTTATCGACAAAAACTACGGCCGTGCCAAGCAAATTCTGCTGGATAACATCGATATTCTGCATTCGATGAAAGACGCGCTGATGAAGTATGAAACCATTGATTCACTGCAAATTGACGATTTGATGAACCGTCGTGAAGTGCGTCAGCCTGCTGATTGGCAAGCAGATGACAATGGTTCAAATGACAAAGGCAATGGCAAAGGTGAACCTGCGGTTAAAGTCGACGAAGTGGTTAAGTCAGCGCCTGTTGAGTCAGAGCTGAAAGATGCCGATGAGTCACCCGCTAAATAACGTTTGTTAATTGAAAGAGAACCCCGTTAAGGGGTTTTCTTGTTTTATCTTGCTAGAAAATTGACTGCGCTGTCATTCAATATAAATCAGTTACATGAGTGAACTGCGCAGAATACGGATGAAACGCGCTAGCAAGCTGTCCCAAATGGAGTCAATGCGTGTTTGAATTAATTGCTGGAACCAAACGCTTATCCTTAGCTTCGCCCGTCGTGATGGGCATTCTGAATGTTACTCCCGATTCTTTTTCCGACGGTGGAAAGTTCTCTTCCTTTGAATTAGCTTGCCAACA
This sequence comes from Shewanella sp. Sh95, assembly GCF_001308045.1. Lineage (NCBI taxonomy): Bacteria > Pseudomonadati > Pseudomonadota > Gammaproteobacteria > Alteromonadales > Shewanellaceae > Shewanella > Shewanella sp. Sh95. The sequence goes on along the minus strand of NZ_LGYY01000088.1, from coordinate 54,904 downwards.
TGCTGATGAGATGGTCGCCCAAGGGGCGCTTATCATCGACATCGGTGGCGAGTCGACAAGGCCGGGTGCGGCCGATGTCACGGTTGAGGATGAACTCGCACGGGTGATCCCTTTGGTGGAATATGTCGCGAAACACCATGATGTGTGGATTTCGGTCGATACCAGTAAACCAGAAGTGATGCGCCAAGCGGTGAATGCCGGTGCGCATTTAATCAACGATGTCCGCGCATTATTAGAGCCTGGGGCTTTAGAGACCGCGGCACAACTGAATGTACCCATCTGTTTGATGCATATGCAGGGCGCGCCGCGCACTATGCAAACGGCGCCTGAATATCAAGACCTTGTTGCTGATGTGTCTCAATTTTTGACTGAGCGTATTCAAGCCTGCATCGAGGCGGGGATCCCGCGGGAGCGATTGTTAATCGACCCAGGTTTTGGCTTTGGTAAAACCTTAGAACATAACTATGAACTGCTGGCGAAGTTAGAGCGTTTTGAGCAGTTTGAGCTGCCGATATTGATAGGTTTATCCCGTAAGAGCATGATAGGAAACCTCCTTGCTAGACCGACCTCCGAGCGTCTAGCAGGGAGCCTTGCTGGCGCCATGATAGCGGCCCAGAAAGGGGCACATATCATTCGTGTCCATGATGTCCCTGAAACTGTCGATGTGCTGAAAGTGTTACAAGCGACACAGGCATATCTATAAAGGCTATTTTTGTTAAGTATTTCATTAATATTATGATCCCAACCGAAGGGACACATTGAAGTTTGTGGGGCAATATGAGCGAGCGTAAATTTTTTGGAACCGATGGTATTCGTGGCAAGGTAGGTTCAGGCCAGATGACTCCAGAGCTGGCATTAAAGTTGGGTTGGGCTGCAGGGCGGGTGTTATCCCGCAGCGGCACCAAAAAAGTGATTATTGGTAAAGATACCCGTATTTCGGGTTATATGTTTGAGTCAGCTTTAGAGGCGGGTCTTTCTGCAGCCGGCCTGAACGTGATGTTGATGGGGCCAATGCCAACACCTGCTGTGGCATACCTCACTCGCACTTTCCGCGCCGAAGCGGGGGTGGTGATCAGTGCATCCCATAATCCTTATTACGATAACGGTATTAAGTTTTTCTCAACCGATGGCAGCAAGCTGGATGATAACCTAGAGCTGGAAATTGAAGCCGAATTAGAAAAGCCCTTAGAGTGTGTTGAGTCACATCTGTTGGGCAAAGTGTCACGAATTGAAGATGCTCGCGGTCGTTACATCGAATACTGTAAAGGTAATTTCCCTGCAGATCACACATTAACAGGGTTAAAAATTGTCGTCGATTGTGCCCATGGTGCTACTTATCACATCGCACCAGCGGTATTTCGCGAGTTAGGCGCTGAAGTCATTGCCATTGGTGATAAACCAAACGGAGTCAATATTAATGACAAAGTCGGCGCAACGTCCATGGCGAAGATTTGCGAAACTGTTTTGGCCGAAAGTGCCGATTTAGGGATTGCGCTCGATGGCGATGGTGACCGAATTATGATGGTCAACAGCCGCGGTGAAGTTATCGATGGCGATCAAATTCTTTATATCCTAGCCTGTGATGCCAAGGCCCGTGGTGTGTTACGCGGAGGTGTGGTGGGGACGTTAATGTCTAACCTTGGCCTTGATTTGGCACTTCAGGCGTTGGATATTCCCTTTGCTCGCTCTAAAGTGGGCGACCGTTATGTGATGGAGTTACTCAAAGAACTCGATTGGCGCATCGGTGGTGAAAACTCGGGGCATATTCTTAACCTCGACCATGGCACGACCGGTGATGGTATTGTTGCTGGTATTTTGGTGCTGGCGGCCATGCGTCGTCAAAACGCAACCTTAGAGCAGTTAACTGCGCCAATGGAAATGTTGCCACAGGTGTTGGTGAATGTGCGTTTTGAAGGTGAACACGATCCATTAAGCTCTGATAAAGTTAAAGCTGCTCAAGCTCTGGTTGAATCACAACTGGGCGCTCGAGGTCGCGTATTGCTACGCAAATCAGGTACTGAACCGTTAATTCGCGTGATGGTTGAAGGTGATGATCACAATGCTGTGTTAGCGCACGCTAATTTGATTGCAGATGCGGTAAAATCGGCGAGCTAATCAAACCAATCTTTAGTCGAGTGCAGCTGATACCGATTAAAAATGAAGGTGTTAGCTGCATTAATGAGCAGGAACAGGGTTTGGCGTGTAAAAAGTAAGCATTCCAACCTAATATCTGAAAAAATTCGAATTTAGCTATTGTAACTTAATAAGTGGTTCGCTATTATTCACGCCGCTTTCAGAGGAGACAGTGATGGCACTCAGACGTCCTATGGTAGCTGGCAATTGGAAGATGAACGGCAGTGCGGCACTAGCCCAAGAGTTGTTCAAGAAGTTTGCCTCAAAGCTCCAAAATGATTCAGCTGAAGTGGTTTTATGCCCGCCTTCTATCTATCTAGAAAGCGTCAGGCAACTGCTAGAAGCAAACAAGGAAGCGTTAGACGGTTCACTTGTTAGGATGGGCGCTCAAAATTTAAGTCAACATGACTTTGGCGCTTATACCGGAGAAGTTTCGGGTCAGATGCTTAAAGATTGCGGATGCCGATATGTGATTATCGGGCATTCAGAACGTCGCCGTATGTACGGAGAGACGAGTAATATCGTAGCGGAGAAATTTGCCGCTGCACAAAAGCACGGTTTAACCCCCATCTTATGTGTGGGTGAATCGGGTCCAGCACGTGAAGCAAGACGTACCTTTGAGGTGATTGCAGAAGAGCTGGACATAGTGATCCAGAAAAATGGCACTATGGCTTTTGATAACGCCATTATCGCTTACGAGCCATTATGGGCTGTAGGGACTGGTAAGAGTGCGACACCAGAGCAGGCACAAGAAGTACATGCGTTTATACGCAAGCGTCTCTCTGAAGTGTCTCCGTTTATCGGAGAAAATATCAGGATTTTGTACGGTGGCAGTGTGACACCGAGTAATGCAGCAGATTTATTTGCCCAACCTGATGTTGATGGTGGACTGATTGGCGGTGCCAGTTTAAACTCTACCGAGTTTTTAAGTCTGTGTACCATAGCGATGAGCGCATAATATGTATGAAGTTTTAGTGGTTGTTTACTTGTTGGTTGCATTAGGTTTAATTGGCCTAATCTTAATCCAGCAAGGTAAAGGAGCTGATATGGGTGCCTCTTTTGGTGCCGGTGCATCAGGTACCTTATTCGGTTCAAGCGGTTCAGGTAACTTCCTGACACGGACAACGGCGATTCTTGCCATTGCGTTTTTCACGTTGAGTCTGCTGATCGGCAACTTAAGTGCAAACCACGCAAAAAATGAAGATGCATGGAAAAATTTAGGTGCTGATGAACAGGTTACCCAGCCAGTTGATCAAGCAACCGAAAAGTCAGAAACCAAAATTCCTGACTAGTAAAAGGTGTCGCCGAGGTGGTGAAATTGGTAGACGCGCAGCCTTGAGGTGGCTGTGTCCTAACGGACGTGCGGGTTCAAGTCCCGCTCTCGGCACCATAATTAAACTAAGTAAGTCCAAACAAGAACTGACTTAGTTATTGCAAGCAAAGACGATAGTCAATATACTTGCACACAGTTGACGCGGGGTGGAGCAGCTTGGTAGCTCGTCGGGCTCATAACCCGAAGGTCGTCGGTTCAAATCCGGCCCCCGCAACCAGCTCCTAGTAATGAATGTTGTTTAATTCATTATGGTTTACAGGTTCTTGAAGCTAATAACCTCGTCATTACGGGGTTTTTTGTTGTCTGGGACTTTTAAATTTGTCGTATTGTTTACGGCGTTTTACTAGGGCTATTAAGCCCTTTTTTGTTTTTTCGGGGGTCAAATTTGGCAACATTAGAATCCAGACTGGCAGACATGCTCACAGTGCCTGTGGAAGCACTCGGCTTCCAACTTTGGGGCATTGAATATGTTCAAGCGGGTAACCATTCAGTCCTGCGCGTGTTCATTGATGGTGAGAATGGCATCAATATCGAAGATTGTGCCAACGTAAGTCGCCAAGTCAGTGCTGTGCTCGATGTTGAAGACCCTATTTCTACTGAATATACCTTAGAGGTTTCTTCGCCTGGTGTAGATAGACCGCTGTTCACTGCTGAGCAATATGTGTCCTATATCGGCGAGGATGTCAAGCTTCAACTGACTATGCCTGTCGCGGGCAGTCGTAATTTAAAAGGCGCCATTACTCAGGTTGACGGTCAAATGCTGTCGGTGAAAGTAAATGGTAAAGAGCTGGTTGTCGCCTTGGATAATATCCGTAAAGGCAACATCATCGCAAAGTTTTGATGGTTTCAAGGTGAACGAGGCAAGACAAAATGAATAAAGAGATTCTGCTAGTCGCTGAAGCGGTTTCAAATGAAAAGGCCGTTCCACGCGAGAAGATTTTTGAAGCGCTGGAGACTGCTCTGGCTACCGCTACCAAGAAAAAATACGAAGGTGATATCGACGTTCGTGTTGCTATCGACCGTAAAACTGGCGCTTATGAAACTTTCCGCCGTTGGATGGTAATTGATGACAACGGTGTTGCGTTAGAAAATCCATACCGTGAGATTACGCTGGAAGCAGCACGTTTCGAAGATCCAGAGATTCAACCAGGTGAATTTATTGAAGACCAAATTGAATCAGTGGCGTTCGATCGCATTACTACCCAAACCGCTAAGCAAGTGATCGTACAAAAAGTACGTGAAGCTGAGCGTGCGCAAGTGGTTGAGCAGTTCCAAGATAAAGAAGGTGAGCTGATCACTGGTGTCGTTAAGAAAGCAACCCGCGAAAGTGTAGTTGTGGACTTAGGCAACAATGCTGATGGCGTATTATTCCGTGAAGACTTGATTTCACGCGAATCTTTCCGTCCTGGTGATCGTGTTCGTGCATTGCTTTACTCTGTTCGTCCTGAAGCGCGTGGTGCGCAGTTATTTTTAACTCGCACTAAGCCTGACATGCTGATTGAGCTGTTCCGTGTTGAAGTGCCGGAAATTGCCGATGAACTGATCGAAGTGATGGGCGCGGCGCGTGACCCTGGTGCTCGCGCTAAGATCGCAGTGAAATCGAACGATCGTCGTATCGACCCAATTGGTGCTTGCGTTGGTATGCGTGGGGCACGTGTGCAAGCGGTATCGAATGAACTCGGTGGTGAGCGTGTTGATATCGTATTGTGGGATGATAATCCAGCACAATATGTGATCAACGCCATGGCGCCAGCTGATGTGGCTTCTATCATCGTTGATGAAGACAATCACTCAATGGATATCGCTGTTGAAGCGGAAAGTTTAGCTCAGGCCATTGGTCGCAATGGTCAAAACGTGCGTTTAGCGACTCAGTTAACAGGCTGGGAACTGAACGTGATGACAGTGGAAGACATGAATAAGAAACACCAAGCCGAAAGCGCTAAGGTGAAGAGCTTATTTATGAAATCTCTGGATGTAGATGAAGATTTTGCACAAGTACTGGCTGATGAAGGTTTTACTTCGCTCGAAGAAGTGGCTTATGTACCTGTGTCAGAATTATTGGCAATTGATGGCTTTGATGAGGATCTCGTCGAAGCATTACGTGAACGTGCTAAGGCTGCGATCTCAACTCGAGCGCTCGCATCCGAAGAAGCACTAGATGGTGTGGAGCCAAGTGAAGAGTTATTAGCACTTGAAGGTGTTGAAAGACACTTAGCCTATGTTTTAGCGAGCAAAGGTATCGTGACTCTAGAAGACTTGGCTGAACAAGGCATTGATGATTTGATCGAAATTGAAGAATTGACAGAAGAAAAAGCAGGTGAGCTGATCATGGCTGCCCGCAACATCTGTTGGTTTGGCGAAGAAGCATAAGTCGATCAACAGGGGGATTTAACTGATGGCAGATACTACCGTAGAGAAATTGGCCACGGAAGTGGGTAAAAGTGTTGAACGTCTGATTGAGCAATTCTCTCAGGCCGGAATTAAGAAAGGCCACACTGATAACGTGTCTGAAGCTGAGAAGCAGCAGTTACTGGATTATCTGAAGAAGCAACATGGCGCCGATAATGCGCCGACTAAAATGACGCTGCAACGTAAAACCGTATCGACCCTGAGTGTGGCCGGTAATGGTGGTCAATCTAAAGACGTTAAAGTTGAAGTGCGTAAAACCCGTACTTTTGTTAAACGTGATGTGAGTGACGCAGTGCTTAAAGCGGAAGAAGAGGCTAAAGCCAAAGCAGAAGCCGAAGCGAAGGCCAAAGCAGAAGCTGAAGCGAAAGCGAAGGCAGAAGCCGAAGCTAAGGCTAAAGTGGAAGCAGAGGCGAAAGCGAAGGCAGAAGCTGAAGCGAAAGCAAAAGCGAAAGCAGCAGCGGAAGTGAAAGTAGCCAAAGATATGTCACCAGAAGCTGAAGCAGCTCGTTTGGAAGCTGAACGTTTAAAAGCAGTACAAGAAGCTGCTACTAAACGTAAACAAGACGAAGAAGCCGCCAAAGCGGCAGAAAAAGCGCGTTTGTTAGCAGAAGAAAACTCTAAGCGTTGGGCCGAAGAAGAGCGTCAACGTTTAGAAGCTGAGCGCTATAGCGATCACCATATCACTACCTCTAAAGTGGCTCGCGCTGCTGAAGATTCGTCGGATATGGATGAAGAAAAACGTGGCCGCCGTGCGCGTAACAAAAATACCGCCAAAACCAAACGTGGTGGTAAAGATGCTCGCGATGGTCGCGAAAAACACATGCGTAACCGCAGCACAGCGCCAGAATCAATGGCTCATGGCTTCAATAAGCCAGTTGCAGCCGTTAACCGTGATGTGCGTATCGGTGAAACAGTTACAGTGGCAGAACTTGCTCACTTAATGGCAGTTAAAGCGACTGAAATCATCAAGCAAATGATGAAGATGGGCTCAATGGTTACGATCAACCAAGTGTTAGATCAAGAAACCGCCCAGTTAGTTGCTGAAGAAATGGGCCATAAAGTGGTACTTATTCGTGAAAACGAATTAGAACAACAAGTACTTTCTGAGCGTGACGAAGAAGGCGGCGTGAAGCTTGAGCCTCGTGCACCTGTTGTAACCATTATGGGTCACGTTGACCACGGTAAAACATCGCTCCTTGACTATATCCGCCGCGCGAAAGTGGCAGCGGGTGAGGCCGGTGGTATTACTCAGCATATTGGTGCATACCATGTTGAGACCGAAAACGGCATGATCACTTTCTTAGATACCCCTGGTCACGCCGCGTTTACCGCAATGCGTGCTCGTGGTGCTAAGGCGACGGATATCGTTGTACTCGTTGTGGCTGCCGATGACGGTGTTATGCCGCAAACCATTGAAGCGATTCAACATGCTAAAGCGGGTAACGTGCCATTAATTGTTGCAGTTAACAAGATGGACAAGCCAGAAGCCGATATCGACCGCGTGAAGAGCGAATTGTCTCAGCACGGCGTGATGTCTGAAGAATGGGGCGGAGACAACATGTTTGCCTTCGTATCTGCTAAGACGGGTGAAGGCGTTGATGATTTGCTTGAGGGTATCTTACTCCAAGCTGAAGTACTTGAACTCAAAGCTGTTCGTGATGGTATGGCTGCTGGTGTGGTTATTGAGTCTCAACTGGATAAAGGTCGCGGCCCTGTAGCAACGATTCTGGTTCAAGAAGGTACACTGCGCCAAGGTGACATCGTTCTATGTGGTTTAGAGTACGGTAAAATCCGTGCGATGAAAGACGAGAACGGCCGTTCAATCACAGAAGCTGGCCCATCAATCCCTGTTGAGATTTTAGGTCTGTCAGGTGTGCCATCAGCTGGTGATGAAGCAACCGTGGTGCGTGATGAGCGTAAAGCCCGTGAAGTTGCGCTTTATCGTCAAGGCAAGTTCCGTGATGTGAAATTAGCGCGTCAGCAGAAGTCTAAGCTGGAAAACATGTTCGCGAACATGACCGAAGGCGAAGTGAAAGAACTGAACATCGTTCTGAAGGCAGATGTTCAAGGTTCACTCGAAGCGATTACCGACTCCTTAATGGGTCTGTCTACCGACGAAGTGAAAGTAAACATCATCGCTCGTGGTGTAGGTGCACTGACCGAAACCGACGCGACCTTAGCTGCGGCTTCTAACGCGATTATGGTTGGCTTTAACGTGCGTGCCGATGCGCAAGCGCGTAAGACTATCGAAAACGAAAGTGTTGACTTACGTTACTACAGCGTTATCTATAATCTGATTGATGAAGTGAAAGCGGCGATGACAGGTATGCTGTCACCTGAATTCAAACAACAGATTATCGGTCTGGCTGAAGTTCGTGACGTGTTCAAATCACCAAAACTGGGCGCAATCGCTGGTTGTATGGTGACTGAAGGCACCATCAAGCGTAGCGCACCAATTCGCGTTCTGCGTGATAACGTGGTGATCTTCGAAGGTGAACTCGAATCATTACGTCGCTTTAAAGATGACGTTAACGAAGTTAGAAATGGCATGGAATGTGGTATCGGTGTTAAGAACTACAACGATGTCCGCGTGGGTGACCAAATCGAAGTATTCGAAACCGTCGAAGTGGCACGTACACTGTAACGATAAAGAGGGCGGCATTAGCTGCCCTTTCAATTTAATGACATTAGCTATTATGGTAACTCTATTATGGCAAAAGAATTCAGTCGTACACGTCGTATAGGCCAGCAGTTACAGCAAGAGCTGGCTGTTGTCCTACAACGCGACATGAAAGATCCCCGTATTGGTTTTGTGACCGTCAATGACGTTGATGTTTCTCGCGATTTAAGTTACGCCAAAGTCTTTGTCACCTTCTTTGAAGAAGACAAAGAAGTTGTGCAAGAAAAGCTGAACGCGCTGATTGCTGCCGCTCCTTATATTCGCACCTTAGTGGCAGGCCGCATGAAATTGCGCGTGATGCCAGAAATTCGCTTTGTTTACGACAGCTCATTGGTTGAAGGCATGCGTATGTCTAATCTCGTCAGCCAAGTCATCAACAGCGATAAAGCCAAACAACAACAGTTTGGTAGTGCTGAAGATGGTGTTGTTGATAATGACATTGACGAGAGCGATGACACCGAAGGTAAAGCGTAATGGCAAGACGTTCAAAGGGCCGCTTTATTGACGGTATTGTATTGTTGGACAAGGCCACTGGCATGAGCTCCAACTTTGCATTACAGCGAGTAAAGCGCTTTTTTAATGCCAACAAAGCGGGGCATACGGGGGCGCTCGATCCACTGGCGACGGGCATGCTGCCAATCTGTTTAGGTGAAGCGACTAAGTTTTCCCAGCATTTGCTCGATTCGGATAAGCGTTATCTGGTCACGGCAAAACTAGGGCAACGTACCGATACCAGCGACTCAGACGGCGAAGTCGTACAAACACGCCCGCTCGAGTTTACAGAGGCGCAGTTAATGTCTGCCTTAGCGCATTTCCGTGGCGATACTTTGCAAGTGCCATCCATGTATTCAGCGCTCAAATATCAAGGCCAACCCTTGTATAAGTATGCCCGAGAGGGGATTGAAGTGCCGCGTGAGGCGCGTCCAATCACTGTCTTTGAACTGAACTTCATCGGTCTAGAAGGCGATGAGCTAACCTTAGACATTCATTGCTCTAAGGGCACTTATATTCGCACTATTATTGACGATTTAGGCGAAATGCTCGGTTGTGGCGCCCATGTGATCATGCTGCGCCGTACTCAAGTTGCACATTATCCCTACGATAAAATGGTCACTCTTGAGCAGCTAGAAGCCTTAGTCGCTAAAGCACAGGAACAACAACTTGATCCAAGCAGTTTGTTGGATTCGTTACTGTTACCTATGGATACGGCGGTTGCCGATTTTCCTGAGGTCAATGTCCCTGATGCGAGTGCAGCTTACTTAATGCAAGGTCAAGCGGTGCGAGTCGCGAACTTAGAAGCAAATAAGCTGGTACGGATTACCTTAGGGACTGCACGTCGTTTTGTTGGTATCGGTGAGATGAATGATGATGGCTTACTGGCCCCGAAGCGTTTAGTCGTTATTCACGACGAACCTAAAGCATCTTAATGGATTTGCTCGGATATTATTCCACCGCTTTTATTGCGCATGCCAAAGATTATGGGTAGAATAGCGCGCCCTCTGGCTGAGTTAGTGATCGGCTAGGGATTCACATTTTATATTTGGAGAGACACATGTCACTAAGTACTGAAGCGAAAGCAAAAATCCTGGCTGAATTTGGCCGTGGCGCAAACGACACTGGTTCAACTGAAGTTCAAGTTGCGCTGTTAACTGCTCAAATCAACCATTTGCAAGATCACTTCAAAGAGCACATTCACGATCACCACTCACGTCGTGGTCTGTTACGTATGGTTAGCGCTCGTCGTAAGTTATTAGCTTACCTGAAGCGTACCGAAGCTACACGTTACAATGAGCTGATCCAAAAGTTAGGTTTACGTCGTTAATCTCTCGTCGATTAACGTAAAAAAGGAGGCTTAGCCTCCTTTTTTATTGCCTAAAATTCAGTATGTTGAACTATATCCTCAGTACATTAGGCACCACGTAATCCATCAATATTACTAATGGTTGCAGTTTGACTGGCAATATATAGCGTCTCAAACTCAGCCTGTGGTAAAGGTTGGCTAAAGTAAAAGCCTTGACCTATCTGGCACTCATTACTCTTAAGCCAATCGAGTTGCAGCTCGTTCTCAATCCCTTCAGCCACAATAGTTAGGTTTAATTGCTTACCTAACATCAAGATTGTTGATGCAATTGCACTATCCTTGGGAAGATCGGAAACAAAGCAGCGGTCAATTTTCATAGTGGTGATTGGCAGATGGCGTAAGTAAGAGAGGGACGAATAACCAGTACCAAAATCATCTACCGCGATACCAAATCCTGCCGATTTAAGTTGCTCTAATTTGTTGATAGCAAGTTCTATATCATTCATTAATGAGGTTTCAGTAATCTCTATTTCTAATAACTCGGGTTGAATTTGGTATCGTAGCGCCATTTGTTTGATATCAGAGACTAAGCTTGCGTCGGCAAATTGTTGTGAGGCGACGTTAATTGCGATAGGAATGGCATAGTTATATTTCTTCTGCCACTCCCGGAGTACTCGGCAACTCTGCTCTATCACCCAACGACCGATAGGGATAATAATGCCGGTTTCTTCTGCCACCGGAATAAAGGACATGGGACTAATTAAGCGGCCATCTTTTTGCCAACGAATTAAGGCTTCACATCCGGTAATTTTACCTGTTTGCAGATCAAGCTTAGGCTGGAAGTAGAGCAGAAATTCATTATTTTTCAGTGCATCATGTAGTGATGCTTCTGTCCGAAGTCTAACCGCAGCTCGTTCTGTCATTTGCTGTTTGAAGAAAGCCCATTGATTAGAACCTGCCGCTTTTGCACTGTACATCGCAATATCAGCATGGCGGATAAGATCTTCGGCGCTATTTCCATCCTCAGGATAGATAGATATTCCGATAGAAGCCGCAGGGTGAATCGCGTGTTCATTTAATTGGATGGGGACATTAAGTTGCACTAAGAGTTTATCGACAAAGTCAGCAGCTTGGTCTGGAGAGTGAACTGAGTCGGCTAAAATAACGAATTCATCACCGCCTAGGCGAGATACAGTGCCTTTATCACCCACTACACGTTCGAGGATGCGCGCGATACGGGCGAGGAATTGATCGCCAAGGGCGTGTCCTAGGGAGTCATTAATATTTTTAAAGCGATCTAGGTCGATAAACATCAGGGCAAAGCTACGTTTGTGTACTCTAGAGCGTTGGATTGTGACGGCAATTGTTTCGAGCAGTAAAGTACGATTAGGCAATCCGGTGAGTGGATCTCGTGTTGCCATTTTTCGAAGTTTTGACTGGGTTTGACTAAATTGAATTAAGATCTGATTAAATTTCGACGTTACCAGTCCCAATTCATCATCCTTATGTGCATTGGACATGGGGAGCAGGTTTTCGTCGGGCGAATCGGGTGCGATTTTATCGATTGCTTCACTTATCCGGGCTATCGGCTGGGTTAAGAAGCGGTGGAAGACGACAGATAATACCAAGGTGAGCAAAAGTGCACGGGCTAAGGTTGCAAAAAAACTAAACCTGAGTTGGCTAAAGAGGGTATTAGTCAGTTCCTGTGTGTCATAGAAAATAGTCAATGTGCCAATAAGTTGTTGTTTTTGTGTGCCTTCGAAATAGAAGGGACGATACAGTGGGCGTGAAATTTCTTTAAGATCATCAAACAGTTTATTGCTGAGGCTTATAAAAGTTTGTGAGCTGGTTTTCTGATTATTACTCACTGACACAAACATGGAGCCATCATCGAGTTCGATGACTGCTGAGCCGACATGCTCAACTTTTATTGCACCTTCTAAGGTTTGTCTAGCGAGATTATCATCTAGTGCCCAAACGGCGTTAGCTGAAGGTTGTTCTACCGAATCGAGCAATTCCTGTTGAGTGGTAGTGAGTTGTTGTTTGGTGGATACCACCACAAGGGCAATTTCAACAATAAAAATAGCGATAGCAAAAAATAACGCAGTAAAAACGACGAGGTTAGTCTGTTTCCAAGTTAGGGATTTAAAACGACCCGTCATTCAGATCTTCCTTTTAATTGTTATTTTTCACCAGAGGGGATTGCCTATATCACTGTAGAGCATAACTCTTTGTTGATTTAACCACTTTAGTGAAAAGATAGCAGTTTGTCATCATTATCTGCTCTTTATCTATGGTTCATAATTGCAGTATACTTACGCGCGTAATTCAAGGTCATTAATTAAGGAATGGGTCACGTGAATCCAATTGTAAAGAGTTTTGAGTATGGTCAACATACAGTCACCCTGGAAACAGGCGTTATAGCGCGTCAAGCTGATGCAGCCGTGTTAGCGAGTATGGGTGACACGACAGTGTTAGTCACTGTTGTAGGTAAAAAAGAAGCCGATGCAGGCCGTGACTTCTTTCCTCTGACTGTTAACTATCAAGAAAAGAGCTACGCAGCGGGTAAAATTCCTGGTGGTTTCTTTAAGCGTGAAGGCCGTCCTTCAGAAGATGAGACATTAATCGCTCGCCTGATCGACCGTCCAATTCGTCCTCTTTTCCCCAATGGTTTCACCAACGAAGTTCAAGTTATCATCACTGTGGTATCTGTCGATCCACAAATCGAGCCGGATATTATTTCGATGATCGGTACTTCGGCGGCGCTTGCCATTTCGGGTATTCCATTCAGCGGTCCATTAGGTGCGGCGCGTGTGGGTTACATCAATGGCGAATACGTACTGAACCCAACAGTGACTCAGTTAGAAAGCAGCCAACTAAACTTGGTTGTTGCAGGTACTGAGAGCGCGGTATTGATGGTTGAGTCAGAAGCTCAAGCCTTACCAGAAGAAGTGATGTTAGGCTCAGTGGTTTATGGTCACGACCAACAACAAGTGGTTATCAAAGCGATTGCTGAATTCAAAGCAGAAGCCGGTAAACCAGCTTGGAATTGGACTGCTCCAGTGCAAGATGAAACGCTGGTTGCTCAAATCAAAGCGCTTGCTGAAGCGGGTTTAGGCGATGCGTATAAAATCCAAGTAAAGCAAGATCGTTATGCTCAAGTTGCTGTAGTTAAAGCTGCAACGAAAGAAGCGTTATTAGCAAGCAATCCTAATATTGATTTACGTGAAGTTGATGGTCTGCTCGGTAGCTTAGAGAAGAAAGTAGTTCGTGGTCGCATCATCCGTGGTGAGCCGCGTATCGATGGTCGTGAGCCAGATATGATTCGCGCATTAAGCGTATTGGCAGGCGTATTACCACGTACCCACGGTAGTGCACTGTTTACCCGTGGCGAAACCCAAGCGCTGGTGACTTGTACTTTAGGTACTGAGCGTGACGCACAGAAGATTGATAGCATTATGGGCGAGCGCACTAGCCGCTTCATGCTGCACTACAACTTCCCTCCTTATTCTGTTGGTGAGACAGGTATGGTGGGTTCACCTAAGCGTCGTGAAATCGGCCACGGCAAGTTAGCATGGCGCGGTATCAACGCAGTAATGCCATCTGCTGAAGAGTTCCCATACAGTGTGCGTGTGGTTTCTGAAATCACTGAATCTAACGGTTCAAGCTCTATGGCATCAGTCTGTGGTACGTCTCTTGCGCTGATGGATGCGGGTGTACCTATCAAGACTTCTGTAGCGGGTATCGCTATGGGTCTAGTGAAAGAAGGCGATGACTTTGTGGTTCTGTCTGACATCTTAGGTGATGAAGACCACTTAGGTGACATGGACTTCAAAGTAGCCGGTACCCGTGACGGTGTGACTGCACTGCAGATGGATATCAAGATCGAAGGTATTACCAAAGAAATCATGGAAATTGCACTGCAACAAGCCTATGGTGCACGTGTACATATCCTAAACGTGATGGATCAAGCGATTGGTTCGCACCGTGATGATATCTCTGACCATGCTCCACGTATCACAACTATCAAGATCAACCCAGAGAAGATCCGTGATGTTATCGGTAAAGGCGGCGCGGTAATTCGTGCACTGACCGAAGAAACTGGCACGACTATCGAGCTTGAAGATGACGGTACAGTAAGAATTGCTTCTTCTAATGGCGAAGCCACCAAAGAAGCTATTCGTCGTATCGAAGAAATCACTTCAGAAGTTGAAGTGGGTCGTATCTACAACGGTAAAGTTATCCGTATCGTTGACTTCGGTGCCTTCGTTAACATTCTGCCAGGTAAAGATGGTTTAGTGCACATTTCGCAAATCAGCGATGAGCGTGTTGCTAATGTCTCTGACCACCTTGAACTGAACCAAGATGTCACCGTTAAAGTGATGGAAGTGGATCGTCAAGGCCGTGTAAGACTGTCAATCAAAGAAGCACAGACTAAAGAGCCTGCTGCTGAATAATGGTCTAAATAGACATTATTGGCGTCAGTTTTGACATGACGTGACTAAAAGGAGATCAATTGATCTCCTTTTTGTTTGTTTGGGTTTAATAAAGTTGTGTTTAATGCTATTCCTCAATAGCAGTCCAGTTGTGGGATTGCTATCATGAACATTCTTCTGCGTGAGTTGGGAATCTAAAAAGGTAGAAATGGATGAGTCTTAAAATTAGAACCGCTGTTGTTGCTGTGCTGGCGGGTGCCAGCTTGATGTTGGCTGGATGTGCGACCACTCAATCCCCCTTAGACAACCAAAATGACGTTGAAGGTAAATTGGTTATCGCCCCGGTGATGACTGATTATAAAGTCGAGGTGACCCTTGCCAAGCTCAATGAGATTTTATCAGCTGTTGAATTGACCAACGAGCAGCGCGCTCGTTTCCATTACGATCGTGGGGTAATTTACGACAGCGTGGGCTTGCGTTTAATGGCGCGCATCGATTTTATGCAAGCGCTAAAATTGCAACCCGACTTAGCCGATGCCTATAATTTCCTTGGTATTTATTATACCCAAGAGGGGGAATACGATAGTGCCTATGAGGCGTTTGATGGCGTATTAGAGTTATCGCCAAACTATGATTATGCCTACTTGAATCGTGGTATCGCGCTTTATTATGGTGACCGTAACGATCTTGCCTTAAAAGATATGCAATCCTTCTATGCTGCCGATAATAAAGATGGTTACCGAGCATTATGGTTGTATTTGATCCAATCAAAGGATGATGCCGTTGAGGCTAAACGCCAGCTACAGGAACACCGTAAGGGGCTTGAAGCGGATGCATGGTCAACAGTGATTGTTGATTATTATCTGGGCGTTAAGAGTCGTGAACAGGTATTTGCCGATGCCAAGTTAGGCCTCACTCATCCTAAAGAATATGCTGAACGTTTATGTGAAGCTTATTTCTATCTTGCCAAAATGGCCATTGCCAATAAGCAATATCAAGAAGCTGCAAATTATTTCCGCCTCGCCCTTGCGACTAATATTTATGACTTTGTTGAGCACAGATATGCGCGAATTGAGCTGGCAAAGGTCAAAGGGTTACTCGAAGGCACAAAATAAGTCTTATCGCCCGAGGCTCATCTTGGGCTTTGCCTAGCCAAGCACGCACTGAGGCGCTATAATTTGCGCCTTTTTTAGCGATACGAGTGCATAGGTTAAATGTCAGACAATAAAGTAGAGGTCGATAAACGTCGCACCTTCGCGATTATATCGCACCCCGACGCGGGTAAAACCACCATTACCGAAAAAGTGCTGTTATTCGGAAACGCGCTGCAGAAAGCGGGTACCGTTAAGGGCAAAAAGTCGGGTCAGCACGCTAAGTCTGACTGGATGGAAATGGAAAAAGACCGTGGTATTTCGATTACAACGTCTGTCATGCAGTTTCCCTATGGTGGCGCGCTCGTTAACCTACTCGACACCCCCGGCCACGAAGACTTCTCGGAAGATACTTACCGCACCTTAACGGCGGTCGACTCTTGCTTGATGGTTATCGACTCGGCAAAGGGTGTTGAAGATCGTACCATCAAATTGATGGAAGTGACCCGTCTGCGCGATACACCTATCGTGACTTTTATGAACAAACTCGACCGTGATATTCGCGATCCTATCGAACTGATGGATGAGGTCGAGAACGTACTTAATATCGCCTGTGCGCCTATTACTTGGCCTATTGGCAGCGGTAAAGAATTTAAGGGTGTTTACCATATTCTGCGCGATGAAGTGGTGCTATACCAAAGCGGTTTGGGACACACGATTCAAGAGCGCCGTGTGATTGAAGGTATCGATAACCCTGATCTGGATAAAGCGATTGGCAGTTATGCCGCTGATCTGCGTGATGAAATGGAACTGGTTCGCGGAGCATCAAACGAGTTTGATCATCAAGCCTTCTTAAAGGGGGAGCTTACACCAGTGTTCTTCGGTACCGCATTAGGTAACTTCGGTGTTGATCATATCCTCGATGGTATTGTGGAGTGGGCGCCTAAACCGCTACCTCGTGAAAGCGATGTGCGGATGATCATGCCTGACGAAGAAAAATTCACCGGTTTTGTGTTTAAAATTCAAGCAAACATGGATCCTAAACACCGTGACCGCGTTGCCTTTATGCGTGTTTGCTCTGGTCGCTATGAGCAAGGTATGAAGATGCACCATGTGCGCATCGGCAAAGATGTTAACGTCAGCGATGCGTTGACCTTTATGGCGGGCGACCGTGAGCGCGCTGAAGTGGCGTATCCTGGTGATATTATTGGTTTACATAACCACGGAACCATTCGTATCGGCGATACGTTCACTCAAGGTGAAAAGTTCCGCTTTACCGGTGTACCTAACTTTGCGCCTGAAATGTTCCGCCGTATTCGTCTGCGCGATCCGCTCAAGCAAAAACAATTACTTAAGGGCTTAGTGCAATTATCTGAAGAAGGGGCTGTGCAGGTGTTTCGTCCCTTAGATACCAATGACTTGATCGTCGGTGCCGTGGGTGTACTCCAGTTTGAAGTGGTTGTAGGCCGCTTAAAGAGCGAGTACAACGTTGAGGCGATTTACGAAGGTATTAGCGTTTCAACTGCGCGCTGGGTTTATTGTAAAGATGAGCGTAAGCTAGAAGAGTTCCGCCGTAAGTGTAGCCAAAACTTGGCGCTCGACGGTGGTGATAACTTAACTTACATTGCGCCAACTATGGTTAACTTAAATCTTTCAATGGAAAGATACCCTGATATCGAGTTCGCTAAAACGCGCGAACACTAACAGGTAAGTGACTCTAGGGTTAAAGGCGGTGATTCACCGCCTTTTTTGTATCTAAAATTTGTGGGGTGATTGATGATAAGTTGGATAACTCGGGCGTGGCAGGCTTATATCCGTTGGTGTGACAAGATGGGACTCACGCCCGAGAATCGTCGTTGTTGCATGCCAAGATTAGAAGATCCGCCACTAATTCGAACTAAAGCTGATTGTCGAATAAAAGCGCAATCATCGAATGGAGACACAAAAACGGAGTGACAGATTGATGATGCTAGATACTCACGCGCACCTCGATTTTGTCGAGTTTGATAGTGACCGCGATCAAGTCATACAGCGTATGCATCATGCGGGCATCGATAATCTGATTATCCCAGGAGTCTCACCACAACACTGGACTAAACAATTGGCCATTGCTGAGCAATACCAGTGTTATTTTGCCTTAGGGATCCACCCTTGGTTTTGCCCCGAAGATGTTGATAAGGCAATCTCTGAATTAACATTTCACATTTCTCAGTTACGAGAATGTCCCCGTTTTGTTGCCATTGGTGAATGCGGTTTAGACAAACTTTATGCTGATAATTGGAGCAAACAGTTAGCGTTTTTCGATGCGCAGTTAACACTCGCCCATGAGTTGAACTTGCCCGTTATCGTCCATGCCGTCAAAGCTCACCAAGAGGTATTATTCCATTTAAAGCGTCATAAACTTCCAAGAGGTGGCGTAATCCACGCCTTTTCTGGTAGCCCCGATATCGCCGTTGAATACACTAAGCTAGGTTTTAAACTCGGCATTGGCGGTTTAGTGATGAATCCCAATGCGAAAAAACTGCTTAAAACCGTCAGTGAACTGCCGCCAGAAAGCTTCCTACTTGAGACTGATTCTCCTGCCATGACCCCGATAAGTGTTACAGAAAAACGGAACCAACCCGCTAACGCTGTACTTTTTATAGACAAAATTGCAACTTTGCAAAAAAAATCTAGTGTTCTAATATCAGAACACTTGGTGTCGAATGCAATGCAACTGTTTGACCTTTAGTTGTTTTTGGTTAAACAGGTGTAGGTCGCAATAGCATTTTGCTCTAAGCGGTTGAAATTAAACTCCAAAATTTTGATCAAAACGACGATTTTCGACTTTCTCTCGGGTATAATCTGACTCGGAAATAGGTTGATTAACAACATAATTAAAAAGTGTTAACAATAGGGTGATGGTTAATGAATATATTGATGAGCTTAGTAGGGGTGGTCGTCCTACTTGCGATAGGTTTCCTCCTATCGAATAACAAAAAAGCAATTAACTTGCGTACTGTGGGTGGTGCATTAGCCATCCAGGCCGCCTTCGGTGGTTTTGTACTGTACGTTCCTGTCGGTAAAGATATCCTGAAAAGTGTGTCTGACGCGGTTTCTAGCGTTATCGGTTACGCACAAAACGGTATCGGCTTCCTGTTCGGTGATTTAGCTAACTTCAAACTTGGCTTTATCTTCGCGGTAAACGTGTTGCCAGTTATCGTTTTCTTCTCTTCTCTGATCGCCGTTCTGTACTACTTAGGCATCATGCAGTGGATCATCCGTATCATCGGTGGTGGTCTGCAAAAAGCATTAGGCACAAGCCGTACTGAATCTATGTCTGCGACTGCTAACATCTTCGTTGGTCAAACCGAAGCGCCGTTAGTGGTTCGTCCATTCATTCCAACTATGACTCAATCAGAACTGTTTGCGATCATGGTGGGTGGTTTAGCTTCTATCGCAGGTTCAGTACTTGCTGGTTACGCGCAAATGGGCGTGCCTATTGAGTACTTAGTTGCTGCGTCATTCATGGCGGCACCAGGTGGTCTATTAATGGCTAAACTGATGCATCCAGAGACTGAAGTTGCTAAAAACGATATGGATGAATTACCAGAAGATCCTGATAAGCCAGCTAACGTATTAGACGCTGCTGCTGCGGGTGCTTCATCTGGTATGCACTTAGCGTTAAACGTAGGTGCAATGCTGTTAGCCTTCGTTGGTTTGATCGCTATGATCAACGGCATCATCGGTGGTGTAGGCGGTTGGTTCGGTGTTGAAGGTTTAACACTGGAACTGATCCTTGGTTACATCTTCATGCCTTTAGCTTTCTTAATCGGTGTACCTTGGAACGAAGCGCTGGTTGCTGGTTCTTTCATCGGTCAGAAGATCGTTGTTAACGAATTCGTTGCTTACCTGAACTTTGCACCATACCTAAAAGACATCGCTGATGGCGGTATGATTGTTGCTGACACGGGTTTAGCAATGACTGACAGAACCAAAGCGATTGTTTCGTTTGCACTGTGTGGTTTTGCGAACTTGTCTTCTATCGCAATTCTGTTGGGTGGTTTAGGTGCTATGGCTCCTAACCGTCGTCACGATTTAGCTAAAATGGGTATTCGTGCGGTTATCGCAGGCTCGTTAGCTAACTTAATGAGTGCAACAATTGCGGGTCTGTTCTTAGCTATCTAAGCGCAGAAACGTTGGGGAAGAGATTCCCTACTAACTAGGTCCTGACCATGCAGGGCAGGACCTAAGTTAATTCAACCATTTTCCAGTAGTGATTCCTGTAGTGAATAGTTTCTCCGATTGTATAGGTCAGATTACAACTAAACTTTAGCTGTGATGCTGTCTTACGGTCGTGACGTACGGTTAAGTTAATTAGTCGTAAACAATAAGTCGCGACTTTGTTCACAATTAAGAATTTTGTGTTCGTGATTTTACGCAAGATTATTGAGATTTTTTTTAATCGAGGTAAAATGCGAGCGCCACAAAAAGAACGCTACCCTAGACGGTAGCAACCAAAATAATGGGGTTGATGATGAAAAACGTTAAAACTTTAGCTTTAGCCGCTACAGCAGTAGCTGCAATCTCTGGCAACGCATTTGCTGCAGACCGTTCAGACCTTCACGGTTCTGACTACAAGTGGATGCAGTTCAACGCTATGTACTCTATCGGTGAAAAACCGGAGAATCCAGCGTCTGGCGACCAACATAACTACTTAGAAATGGAGTTTGGCGGTCGTTCTGGTGTATTCGATCTCTATGGTTATGTTGACGTATTCAACTTAGCAAACGAAAACACCAAAGACGGTGACAAGAACCCAGGTTCAGGCACCAGCAAACTGTTCATGAAATTTGCTCCGCGTGTTTCTATCGATGCATTAACCGGTAAAGATTTATCTTTCGGTCCAATCCAAGAAGTTTACTTCTCTACTCTGTTCAACTGGGACGGTCTGAACGGTGAAGGCGTTAACTCTACTTTCTGGGGTGTTGGTGCTGACGTAAACGTGCCTTGGTTAGGCAAAACAGGTATGAACCTGTACGGTTACTACGACATGAACGCGAAAGAATGGAACGGTTACCAATTCTCTGCTAACTGGTTCAAGCCTTTCTACTTCTTCGACAACAAGAGCTTCCTGTCATTCCAAGGTTACATCGATTACCAATTCGGTGCAGACGAAGACAAGACTGCTTTCGTACCAAAAACCTCTAACGGTGGTAACATCTTCTTCGGTCTATACTGGCACTCAGATCGTTACGCTCTGGGCTATGGCCTGAAAGGCTTCAAAGACGTTTACCTGTTAGAAGACGGTGCTGGTGCACTGGCTCTAGAATCTACAGGTTGGTCACACTACCTGTCAGCTACTTACAAGTTCTAATTTCTTGTAAGAGCCGTTGGAGCCGCGATGGCGGCTCCATCTTTTATGTGTCATGAATCTTTATCTAAACCCATTTATAATTTGAGCAGTGCGTTTATATAAAGGTTTGTGTTTTTCTCGCGCTAAAACGGATTTTTCGCGGAAAAGTAGGAACAAGACATTATTCGTATCCTCTCTTCCGGTCTTCAAGGATTCAAGTCGTGATCACTTATAGTCAATTTAAGTGTCAGGATGCCTAGTTATGCATAGGCAAGATTGAATACCTAATAAAAATGTAATTTGCCCTACACAAATTACTCGGCATCGCCTGAAGGCCCGGCCATATAAAAATAATCAAAATAATGCCAGCTCTGAGCGTTGCGTATAAGCGACTGATTTCTATTTATTTGTTTTTTCTTTTGGAGAGCTATTATGACTGATTTAAAAAAAGCAGCACAACGCGCCATCGAACTTATGGATTTAACCACCTTAAACGATGACGATACCGATCAGAAGGTGATCGATCTGTGTCACAAAGCCGTGACGCCAGCGGGTAATACTGCTGCCATCTGTATCTATCCTCGCTTCATTCCTATCGCACGTAAAACCCTCGATGAGCTGGGCGCCGAAGACATTCAAATCGCGACAGTAACTAACTTCCCACACGGTAACGATGATATTGCAATTGCGGTTTTAGAAACCCGTGCAGCCGTTGCCTATGGCGCCGATGAAGTCGACGTGGTATTCCCATACCGCGCGCTGATGGAAGGCAACGAAAGTGTCGGTTACGAGTTAGTCAAAGCCTGTAAAGAAGCCTGTGGCGATGTATTACTGAAAGTGATCATCGAATCGGGTGTATTAGCCGATCCTGCGCTTATCCGCCGCGCCTCTGAACTGTCTATCGATGCGGGCGCAGATTTCATCAAGACTTCTACCGGTAAAGTGCCAGTTAACGCGACACTTGAAGCGGCTGAAATCATGCTGACTGTGATCAGTGAAAAGAACACCAAAGTGGGCTTTAAGCCTGCTGGTGGCGTACGTGATGCTGCTCAAGCTGCAGAGTTTTTAGGTGTGGCTGAGCGTATTCTTGGTGCTGATTGGGTTTCTCCACGTACCTTTAGATTTGGTGCTTCAAGCTTACTCAACAGCTTGTTACACACATTAGAATTAGCCGATGCGCCTAAGCCGACTCAAGGCTATTAATCGAACATTGCATCTCGATTAATACCAAAATCGTATATCGAAACTAATTAAGTGTGACCTAAATCTAGTTGGAAACATCAAAACTTCGATAGCATGTAATTGTAATATTGCTACAGTTTTGATGTTTCATTGTAAAGCTAAATAACGGATATGTTGTATTAGTATTTAGCTTGGAGGCAGTATCATGTTTCTAGCTCAAGAAATTATACGTAAGAAACGCAATGGTTTAGCCTTGAGTACCGAAGAGATCCAGTTCTTCGTTAAGGGCATAACCACCAATGCAGTGTCGGAAGGTCAGATCGCCGCATTGGGCATGGCTGTGTACTTTAATGACATGAATATGGATGAAAGAATCGCTTTGACCACGGCAATGCGCGATTCTGGCACTGTGCTCAACTGGGACGCGTTAAACCTCAATGGTCCCATCGTCGATAAGCACAGCACAGGTGGTGTCGGTGATGTGATTAGTCTGATGCTTGGCCCCATGGCCGCTGCTTGCGGTGGTTATGTGCCGATGATTTCGGGTCGCGGACTCGGACACACAGGCGGTACGCTCGATAAGTTCGACGCTATTCCCGGTTATCAAACTGAACCTTCGAGTGAGTTGTTCCGCAAAGTGGTTAAAGACGTTGGTGTGGCGATTATCGGCCAAACTGGCGATCTGGTCCCCGCAGATAAACGTTTCTACTCCATCCGTGACAACACCGCGACCGTCGAATCCATCTCCCTCATTACCGCCTCTATTCTCTCTAAGAAATTAGCTTGTAGTCTCGATGCATTGGCGATGGACGTCAAAGTCGGTAGCGGCGCATTTATGCCAACCTATGAAGCCTCTGAAGAGCTTGCTCGCAGCATTGCAGCGGTAGCCAATGGCGCAGGCACTAAAACGACTGCCTTACTCACCGACATGAACCAAGTATTAGCCTCATGTGCGGGTAATGCGGTTGAAGTGAAAGAAGCCATCGACTTCTTAACCGGTGCTTACCGTAATCCACGTCTGTACGCTGTGACTATGGGGCTTTGCGCCGAGATGTTACTCCTTGGTGGCCTAGCAACTGATGAAGCGGATGCCCGTGCCAAGTTAAACCGCGTATTAGATAACGGCCGCGCTGCCGAGATCTTTGGCAAGATGGTTTCAGGCCTCGGTGGCCCAGTCGATTTTGTCGAAAACTACAGTAAGTACTTACCGCAATCGCAAATTATTCGCCCTGTCTTTGCGGATACCCAAGGTTATGCCCACAGCATGGATACCCGTGAACTCGGTTTAGCCGTGGTTACCTTAGGTGGTGGTCGTCGCAAACCTGGTGATGCACTCGACTACAGTGTCGGTCTGACGCAAGTCTGTGCCCTTGGCGATAAGATTGATGCTTCAACGCCGATTGCCGTGATCCACGCGCAATCCGAAGATGCCTTTGCTCAGGCGGAAGAAGCGGTTAAAAAAGCGATTCGAATTGATGAAGTCGCTCCAGAAAAAACACCTGAGATCTATGCTTATATCCGAGCAGCGGATCTTTAAGGAAGAATTATGAAACGTACAGTTATAATGATGTTGGATTCCTTTGGCGTGGGCGCAGCAGGTGACGCCGCCAAGTTTGGGGATCTAGGTTCTGACACTTTTGGCCATATCGCTAAAGCGTGTGCCGAAGGTAAAGCCGATATCGGCCGTGAAGGTCCATTAACGCTGCCAAACTTGGCGCGTTTAGGTTTAGCCCATGCGGCGATGGAAAGCACGGGGGCGTTTGCGCCAGGCTTTGCGGACAATGTTGAGCTGATTGGTGCCTATGGCCATGCTCAGGAATTAAGTTCGGGTAAAGATACCCCGAGCGGTCACTGGGAAATGGCAGGTGTGCCCGTATTATTCGACTGGGGCTATTTTAGCGAGCACCAAAACTCGTTCCCTAAAGAGCTGACAGATAAGATTCTAGCCCGTGCGGGACTCGATGGCTTTTTAGGTAACTGCCATGCTTCTGGTACTACGATTCTGGAAGAATTAGGCGAAGAACACATGCGTTCTGGCAAGCCGATTTTTTACACTTCGGCGGATTCGGTATTCCAGATCGCCTGCCATGAAGGCACATTTGGTTTAGAAAATTTATATCGTCTTTGCGAAATCGCCCGCGAAGAATTAGAGCCTTACAACATTGGCCGCGTGATTGCGCGTCCATTCGATGGCACTGGTCCAAGCGACTTTGCTCGTACTGGTAACCGTAAAGATTACTCCCTCGAGCCGCCAGCGAAGACAGTATTAGATAAGTTAAAAGCCGCCGGTGGTGAAGTGGTGAGTGTGGGCAAGATTGCCGATATTTACGCTTACTGTGGCATCACCAAAAAGGTGAAGGCAAACGGGTTAGAAGCGCTATTTGATGCGACGTTAGCCGAAGTGAAATCAGCGGGTGAAAATACTATTGTATTCACTAACTTTGTTGATTTTGACTCCCACTATGGTCACCGCCGTGATGTAGCAGGTTATGCGAAAGGGCTAGAGTATTTCGACTCGCGTTTACCTGAAATGCTCGCGCTGCTGGATGAGGACGATCTGTTAATCCTCACCGCCGACCATGGTTGCGACCCAACATGGCAAGGTACTGACCATACCCGTGAGTATGTGCCTGTATTGGCCTATGGCGCAGGGCTGAAAGCCGGTTCACTCGGTCGCCGTAACAGTTTCGCCGATATCGGCCAATCTATCGCGAGCTACTTCAAGCTTGAGCCGATGGAATACGGTGAGTCGTTTATCTAAGTAAACGCGCAAGATCTCGATTTGGCGGCCAGCATTGGGCCGCCAGTAAACAAAGACTTAAGTCTTAATAAAATAAACAGGGGTTATTTCGATGGCAACACCACACATTAATGCTGTAGAGGGCGCATTCGCTGAGACAGTTCTGTTTCCAGGCGATCCATTACGTGCAAAATATATTGCTGAAACATTCTTAGAAAATGTTGAGCAAGTGACTGACGTTCGAAACATGCTAGGTTTTACCGGTACTTATAAAGGTAAACGTATTTCTGTTATGGGTTCAGGCATGGGTATTCCTTCATGCTCAATCTATGCAACTGAATTAATTAAAGACTACGGCGTTAAGAACCTGATCCGCGTGGGTACTTGTGGCGCGATCAGCACTGACGTTAAAGTGCGCGATGTGATCATCGGCATGGGTGCTTGTACCGATTCGCAAGTTAACCGTTTACGTTTCAAAGGCCAAGATTTCGCAGCTATCGCGAACTACGAGCTGATGAATGCCGTGATCGAGTCTGCCAAAGTTAAAGGAACTAAGATCCGTGTAGGTAATGTTTTCTCTGCCGATCTGTTCTACACTCCTGATCCACAAATGTTTGACGTGATGGAAAAAATGGGCGTGTTAGGCGTAGAGATGGAAGCCGCTGGTTTATACGGTGTTGCCCATGAATTCGGTGCCCGTGCATTGTGTGTGGTAACTGTATCTGACCATATCCGTACTGGCGAAAAAACCACTTCTGATGAGCGTCAAACCACGTTCAACGATATGATCGTGATGACATTAGACGCAGCAATTACGCTGTAATGTGTCGCTAATGCAGTTATAAGAAAAGGGTTCGCATTGCGAACCCTTTTTACTGCCCTGTCTTCTTTTAGATTAGCCTGCTAAACCGTGCTGCCAAATGTTCGATGGATAAAATCCTGTAATGCGGCGCAGACCAAAGAAGCCTCAGTTTGACCTGAGACGCTTCAGTTAACCCGTTGAGTCTGTGTCTAAATCGCTCGGTTGAACAGGGACTTTCTCTGCGGAGGATTTCGAGGTATTGGTCTTCACGCGGCGGACCGATTTAACCTTAGGTTTATTTGGGGTGGATACTGAGGTTTGTGGCTCTGTGGCTGATGCAACAGCTTGCGTCGACTGCGTTTTAGACTGAGGCATAGTGTTGGATGATGACTCATCCTTTGCTCCCATCTCAGGTGCTATCTCCGGTTTCAACTCAGTTTTCAGATCAGACACTTGCTCTGGCGTTTGCTCAGACTCAGTTTTTGTTTCTGTAATGGCTTTGGCCTTCTTCACTTTAGGCTGAATACTGGCTTGATTACTGTTTTCATCCGGCACTTTAGCGTTTTCTGTGATTTTTTCTAAAGGCAAAGTATCTGTAGTTGGTTTATTTTCTTCGGTTTCTTTATTTTCTGTCGGTTTTTGAGCGGCCTCTGTATCACTCGCGATGACTTCATCCAACTGCTCATCCTGATGACCCGCAGGCTTCGATTCCTCAGCCGCTTCAGGGTTTTTTATGGCTTTATTCTTTTTAGGGTTTTTACGCAATTTGGCGCGGGTGCGGCGACGGTCAAAATCGGCGCGTTTAAAAGATAAAGCGCGGGATAACAACATGCCTATTAGGCCGGCAACCAGCAGCATTATTTGTTGCTGCTCCATATTCAGGTTATGCGCTTCTTTGATTTCATTAAAAAATAGTTTGGTATCGAGCCTAACCTCGACATAACCTAAATTCTTGCCATCCTGAGTCACGGGTTCAACATAGGGGGGATATTTGCTCAGTAGCAGACTCATTTCTTCTGATTCGGGATCTAAGGCATCTTTAGTCAGGCTTTGAGCAAAGGCTAAGCGTATTCCTTGATCGCTAAATATTGCAGCTGACATCACCTTAGGATCTTCAACTAGGGCGCTGGCGAGCCACTGGAGTTGCTCATCATTTTGTAATTGTAGGGCGGGCGCCGCGCTATAGGCCGTTTGCTGCACTAGTAATCTGGCCATCTTTTGCGTTTGGGACTTTAGAAGCAGCTGACCTTGTAGTAGGCTTGTTTGCCACAATTGCACTAAGCCGACCATCAAGGTCAAAGCAATGGCGATTTGGAGCAGTCTACTGATTTTATGGCTTTTCTTTAGCCCTTTAAGATATAACACTTTGACCCTTAATAATGAGAGCGCTTGCCTAATCATAATTGATTCTGCGTGAGCCCGATAGTTGGAGAACACGAGTCCTATGGAAAGCTTGAACCAAAATCCGCTGTTTGTATGGTTAGCAGCTAACCCTTTACCTCGCTTTGAATATCAGGGGCTCAGTTTCGTGGCTTATCAGGAATCGTCTACGCGGCCATCCCAAAGTGGATTTGCTATGCGTCTGATTTACGAGGATTTAAGCATTGAAGACTCATTAGCGGCTTGGATTGTTTCTCTAGCTAAAAGCCTCAAATTGGCCTCGCTCTCCATCGCACCTATTCGTCGTCAAGTGGCACTGCATTGCGTCGAATTAGCGCTTCCTGTAGAACCCAGTGCCGAATTGTTAGCAACCTGTCCATCTCAGGTCGAGTTACATTTAATTCACGGCCCATTACCTAAACTGAGCGAGCCCGGTTTACTGGTGATGGACATGGATTCTACCGCGATCCAAATTGAATGTATCGATGAACTTGCCGCGATGGCTGGGGTCGGCGAGCAAGTGGCGGCGATCACTGAGCGCGCGATGCAGGGCGAGTTGGATTTTGAGCAGAGTCTGCGCCAAAGGGTTGCCCAGCTTAAGGGCGCCGATGCCAAGATTATTCAAACCTTGTGTGACACTTTGCCATTGATGCCGGGTCTTGAGGCTATGTTGACCGAGCTTAAGTCGCATCATTGGCGCCTCGTTGTGGCTTCAGGAGGCTTCACGCCGTTTGTTGGTCACTTAAAACAGCTGCTGAATTTAGATGCGGCCTTTGCCAATGAATTAGTCATAACGGACGGTAAGCTGGCGGGAGCCGTCACCGGAAAAGTCGTCGATGCCCAGTTTAAGGCCGATGTGGTCAACCGTTGTAGCCAAGAATGGCAAATCCCAGTGGGGCAACGTGTGGCGATAGGTGATGGTGCTAACGATATTCCTATGGTGCAGGCGGCTGACTTTGGTATTGCCTTCCATGCCAAACCCAAACTTGCCGCCGCAGCAGATGCTCGGATCCGTAGTTTGGACCTTAGAGTATTGCCTTATCTATTGCAGTTTTAAATAAGTGTCTCAGTCGATTATGTGGTGACATTAGAGTAATGACTCTTGTTTTTTGAGGCTTAACTGGTAGTTTAGTGTTCATTAATGGACTACCAGTGACTGATTTTGACTTCAACTCCAGATGAGCATTCTGCTCAAACACTTTCACAAACCTCCCTCTATCTTCCTTATCGGGATGGACAGTTACACCTGCGCCAGTTGTTGCCAATTACAGCTGATTTTTCTAAACCGCCGATCCTGATGTTGCATGGCGCTATGTCAAATGGCCGAGTTTTTTACAGCCAGAGCGGTCGTGGTTTGGGATGTTTTCTTGCTAAGGCGGGTTTTGTGGTTTATGTGTTCGATACCGCTGGACGAGGATTAAGTTTACCAAAAATCAGTCGAGATTTTACCTTAGGACAAGGTGAGGTGATCCGTGAGCAATTGCCATTAGTACAGCAGTATATTTTGAATATTCATAATCAGGCCTGTCAGGAACAGGGGAAAATATCCCCCTCACGTGTGCATTGGTGCGCCCATTCCTGGGGCGGAGTGTTGATGGCGAGCGCCTTAGCGCGTTACCCTGAACTGCAGCAAAGTGTGCGTTCACTGCTCACCTTCGGCAGTAAACGCACTATTCGCGTCAAATCTTTCAAAAAATGGTTGATGGTCGATGTGTTTTGGAATCGCCTTGCACCAAGTTTAGCGGTTGGGCAGGGATATCTCGCCGCCGATAAACTGCGTGTCGGTATGGATAACGAGAGTCGGGCATCATTGAATCAAAGTATTGATTGGGTGCGAGGTGAGTGGCGCGATCACGATGACGGTTTTGATTATGCCAAGGCGGCTAAGGCAGCCAACTGGCCCGTCGCTTGGTTTATAGCGGGGCAAAACGATACTGTGCTTGGGCATCCTGAAGATGTCGCCGATATGATCTCTGAGTGTGGCTTTCGCCAAGTGAAATTCACTTTGCTCTCAAAGGCGAACGGCTTTAAACACGACTATGGCCATGCGGATATGCTGACTCATCTGGATGCGATGAGTGACCATTTTCCGCTGATCCGCGATTGGTATTTAGGCTTTGAACTCGCGGTATTAAAAGACGAGGAATAAGTTAGGCCTGTTTATGTAACACTGGGTATCTTAATTCCACTTCTTGGGTGATATCCAGCAATTCACCTACACCGATAATGCGCCAGAGCTGATCTTCAAGTTGTTTTGCCCTGTGATTTGCATGGATATTGATATATTCCAATTCGCGGCGCAGATACCCCATATCCGGTTTTTCGGTGGCACCTCGATAAATTCGTAGCGCCATAAAGCGTCCAGCCAATTTACTTTGGGTGATAAATGCGACTTTAGCTTGAGCATCACCGACTTCAATAGCGGGTATACATTTTAAATGGAATCGGCCGCGAGACTGACGCGTCAGTTGAATAAAGACTTCAATAAAATCCATATCCTGCTGGGGTTTCATTTGGCGGATGGGGTCGAGAATATCCCGTTTAAAAAAGCCATCCTTGAGCAGCGGAGCGAGGTTATATTGCAACGTATCTGAAGAACCCGCGGCAAAAATATCACTAATTTCATCATGTTCAGTACTGACGCCTAAGCAAGCCACTTGTGCTGATTTAGTTGTTTTTTCAACAAAGTAGGGCACAGAATGGAGTTCGCGTAATAGGATATTTTTAAGTCCATCAGCAAGCTCGTTTGCTTCACTATTATTTTCAGTGAGTTGTTCTAGCTTTTCTTTATTGTGGGCGATTAATTTGTTTAAAAACTCGACACCGACATGGGGCGTATGGCCCATGACAGCGGCTAAATGTAACGTGACGCCATTCTTACGGGTTCGAACTAAGCGGTAGGGTAAATTCTCGAGTTGAGTTTTGCCGGCAATGGTTTGCAGTTTAGGTAAACTGATCATTAAGGGTTTATTGGTTACAAACGTCGTGGGATTGTCGAGCGTGAGCTGCATGCCACGACCTGAGATATCTAAGGTGATTCCTGTTGCTTTTAGGCCACCCTGCGAGACATTGACTAAGGTTTTAAAGGCGAAACGCGCTTCCTGCCGCCGTTCACTAAATTGCATTGCAATCGGTTTGATTTGGTGGGTGCTGAGCCGTTGCTGGCCGAAAGCTTTTAGCGCATTGGCATTGCTATCATCCTGCCAAGCTTTATAGGTCGCTCTTTCATCCTCGTTGGTCAGATCGATAAGTTGCAGCATATGGCTGAACTGGGCTAATTGTTGCTCCACCAGCGGGCTGTATTTAGCTTCATCCCCTGGCAAGGTCGCTCGGCGATAGCCTTTAGCATGGTAAATTTTATCTGGAACCAGTTTGAAAATACGCCAGCTTGGTTTGGTTGAAGCAAAACCTAAAAACAATGATACCAAGCCTTTAGCTTTTAATTCGGCTAAGGTAGCCGAATAAAAATACAAGCAGCCTTGGGCGTTGTAGGTAAACGTAAAAAATAACCCATAGTCAGGATTTTCGGGATGGCTAAGTAGCGCAGAAAGCCGTGCTGATGTCAGCATTGCTGGTAACTGACTGATATCGTTCTCATCTTGAAAATAATGCACTATCTGCTGATTATCTCGACTCAGCAGCATATGGCTAATTGATTGGGTTTGTTGATTCAAAAATAACGGTAAATGTGGCAAATGCGGCAGATAATGACGCTCGAATCCAAGGCCGGATGCGGTTACTAATACGTCATTAACATCGAGTTTATAACGGAGTTTATAGCCTCGAATCAAATTGCCCAGCATCTCGCCTAGCGCATCAGTGCCACCAATACGCTTCAATCTTAACCAAATAAATTCACCATTAGTTTGGCTATCAACAATGTGGTAATCGACTCCAAGTTGTAGATCGGGGTAATAATATTCTTCACTTAGCTCGAGAAGCTTTACCTTTAGCGGTTTATCGAGGTCAAAAGGATGATTCGCCGCCAAGCGAATGCGCGCACCACCAATGGATAAATCGACGGTGATCCCCGGCATTTCAGGTCGGCCTGGTTGGGAAACGGCAATGCGGATACTGTAATTCATCCGCTCTTCAGTGCGATTAAAATAACTGCCGAGTACAACGCCTGGCACCATAAAGGGTTCGAGTTCGACGGTATCGCTTTGTTGTGTCACCTGGCGTAATTTTTGTCGCCGAAGTTGATGGGCGGCGATGACGTATTCATATACGCCTAAAGTGTATTTGTTACGGTATAAGGACATGGCCTCTTGCAGACTATGTTTAGCTGGCTCATCGAGAAAATGGCGCTGCTGACCCAGCATGACTTCACTACAGGGCAACTCTGACTTATCCCTAAGGTCAATAATCCGCGTGCAGGGCGAAGCTAAACGATTCAACTCCATTTTTAATAAAAAACGGGTGGAATTGTTTTCATCGACAGTCAGCTGCTGGAAAATCTCCTGGAAGTTAGGTTCCATGAGCAGCGGCTTGAGTTGTTCTATGAGTGCACTATGGTTATCTAAACTCATGTAGTGGTCTTTTCTAATGCTGATTTTATGCGTGCTGTGTTAGTCTAATGTCGGCAGTATTCACAGTTACTTAAATTGATTTTATACAGATTTTAATAAGTTATGGCAAAGAATAAAACCGCGTACGTGTGCAATGAGTGTGGACAGGATTTTCCCCGTTGGCAAGGGCAATGCAGTGCTTGTCACGAGTGGAATACGATAACTGAAGTGCGCTTAGGTGCCGCCTCGCCCGGACGGGGGACTCAGTTTGCCGGTTACGCTGGTGCAGGCAGTAGCGAAGTCAAAACCTTAGA
The DNA here is from genome assembly GCF_001308045.1 of Shewanella sp. Sh95. Lineage (NCBI taxonomy): Bacteria > Pseudomonadati > Pseudomonadota > Gammaproteobacteria > Alteromonadales > Shewanellaceae > Shewanella > Shewanella sp. Sh95. The sequence goes on along the minus strand of NZ_LGYY01000088.1, from coordinate 22,760 downwards.
CCAAATTGATCTCAATGCTTTGCCACGTATAGTGAGCCACTTTGGTGAACTCGACCGAGTACTTGGAGGCGGCATTGTGCCTGGATCGGCGATTTTGATTGGCGGTCATCCTGGAGCTGGTAAGAGTACTTTGCTGCTTCAGACCCTATGTCATTTAGCCGAGCAAATGCCCGCGCTTTATGTTACTGGGGAAGAATCGCTCCAACAGGTGGCGATGCGGGCCCATCGTCTTGGCTTACCGACCAATAAACTGAGGATGTTATCCGAAACCAGTGTGGAGCTGATCTGCGAAGTCGCCCTGAAAGAATCGCCAAAAGTCATCGTTGTCGACTCTATTCAAGTTATGCATATGAGCGATGTAGCGTCGAGTCCCGGCAGCGTGTCGCAGGTACGTGAATCAGCCTCCTATCTAACCCGTTTCGCCAAGCAAAATGGCATTGCTGTTATTATGGTGGGCCATGTCACCAAAGATGGTAGCCTCGCCGGGCCAAAAGTGCTCGAGCACTGTATCGATTGCTCGGTGATGTTTGAAGGGGATAGCGACAGCCGTTATCGCACTTTGCGCTCCCACAAGAACCGCTTCGGGGCGATCAACGAGCTGGGCGTATTTGCCATGACGGAACGTGGCCTGAAGGAAGTGGCAAACCCATCAGCAATTTTCCTCTCCCGCGGCGAGGAAGAATCCTCGGGCTCCTTGGTCATGGTGGTGTGGGAAGGTACGCGCCCGTTACTGGTTGAACTGCAAGTACTGGTGGATAATTCTGCCATGTCCAATCCGCGCCGTGTGGCAGTGGGGATGGATGCAAACCGTTTGGCCATGTTGCTTGCGGTGATGCATCGCCACGGTGGCTTGCAAATGTCGGATCAGGACGTGTTTGTGAACGTGGTTGGCGGGGTTAAAGTAACCGAAACCAGTGCCGACTTAACCCTGCTACTGGCCATGGTATCGAGTTTTCGTGGCGATATTTTACCGAGTGATTTAGTGGTGTTTGGTGAAGTGGGCTTATCTGGCGAAATTCGACCTGTGCCAAATGGGCAAGAACGTTTAGTCGAAGCCGCTAAGCATGGTTTTAAACGAGCGATAGTGCCTCGAGCGAACGTGCCGAAAAAACCGCCAGTGGGAATGGAAGTGGTGGGCGTTTCCAAGCTATCAGAAGCCCTTGAAGCAATCTAATCTAAAAAACAAACAGCGCCTTAAGCGCTGTTTGTTTTTACTCGGGAGTCAAGCCCGTACCTAATCATTATCCGTGCAATCACTATCCGTGGTGTTTAATCGGCGGAATGATGTTTTTCTACAAAGAGCGCCAATTCACGGTTCAGAATTGAGGCATCGCCTAAGTTTAGCTCAACGATGCGTTTGAGGTGGCTGATGCTGTCGACATCGATAATGTTACATTTAAGCCCTAGTTGGTGATTACGTTGATGCACCAACTCAGTTTCCATTTGCAGCTCAATATCGGAGCCCTGCAGAGTAAAGTTAAGGATGATAGGCTCATCTGAATGGCTAAATCCTGCGGGTTCTTCCACTAAAGCGCCATTTAGGCTGAGATCCAATATTGAGGTTTGCCATTGCTTTTCACCTTGGTGTATTGACGCACTTGCGGCAAAGAGGATCCGTGAAAAATGTCGTCTTTCATCAATCACTAATTCTTTATCTTTCATAGTTTGTTAGCGCCCACACCAATCAATATGCCTAAGCATATGTCATATTGAGGAGAGTGTAAAAGCTCGGCAGATTTTTGTGCAATAAAGTAATGTAGATCGCATATTTTACCTTTCCTTCATATGCAAATATGAAAAAGTATGAATAATTCAGTTAAGCAAAATAAGAGAAGTTGAACATGGCCTATAGTGTGCTCGTTGTCGATGATGAAGCAGTTATTCGTGCGCGATTGAAGGGATACTTTGAAAAGGAAGGTTATCGTGTGATTGAGGCTGCCGATGGCGAGCAAATGTGGTACGAGTTTAATCGTCAACATATCGATTTAATTATGTTAGATATTAACCTGCCTGGGGTCGATGGCTTAAGTTTAACCCGCGAGTTACGCAGCCGCTCCCATGTGGGGATTATCTTAGTCTCTGGCCGTGATGAATCGATTGATAAAATCGTTGGCCTGGAGATGGGCGCCGATGATTATGTGACTAAGCCCTTCGAACTGCGGGAACTATTGGTGAGGGTAAAAAACCTGCTATGGCGGATTTCTTTGGTAAAACAAGCCGAACAGGCGCTGGTGCAGGAATTATCACAGCCCGATGATTTGATAAGTTTTGAAGGCTATCAGCTTGAATTAAATAGCCGTAAGCTGCGCCAAGGGGAGGAGCTTATCAAGCTCACTAAGGCCGAATTTGAGTTATTAACCGCCTTTGCTTTGCATCCGCAGCAGGTACTTTCTCGCGAGCGCTTAATGCAGCAAACCAGTCATCGCAATCAGGATGTGAATGACAGAACCATAGATGTTATTATCCGCCGTCTACGTAATAAGCTCAATCCTGAGCTCTTTGTCACTGTCCATGGTGAGGGGTATTTATTTGCCGCTAAGGTGGATGACTGATCTCTAACTTAGATCTTGTGTTAAGCGCTCAAGGGCGCACTTGATACAAGGGATAAAAATCCGCTTCGGCAAGGCTAAAGCCAAGTGCCGACAGGGTATTTTTTGAGGTGGTGCGCTCAACGATAGCTGGACCTATATCGCCAAAAGACGCGGCGCCTTCGAGCTGTTTTACCGTAACATCGATGGCGAGTTTGCCCTGCAATACGACTAAGTCATCATTGCTGTAGACCACTTTTTGCCGCATCAAGCCGCGCAGAATCGCGGGAGATAAGTAACTGCTCACCAGCTTGATATCTTGTGTCAGCTGTTTTTGTTTGAGGGTGCTAACGGCGGCTTCTATCGCCACCGCACTACCTAGAATATAGTTAGGCTGCTGGGCTTTTAGCAGTATCTGTAATTGATCGCGGTAGAGATTGCGATTGTTATCGGCGTGCTGAATCGCACTGATGCTAACATTGCTCCCTTCAAGTGCATGACGAATCCCTTGCTCGACTAAATCGGTGCCGCCGAGGTTTTCAGGGCCGGCTAAGAGGGCCAAGGTGGTCGGCTGGGTTGGCGTATGTGCCTTGGCATCCGCCTTAATAAAATGGCCCGCGCTTAGCCCCATTTGATACCAGTTAACGCCGATATGGGTCTGCACTTGGTCTGAATTGAGTTTATTCACTAGGGCGAGCACGGGTTTGGTTAGCGGTTCGGAAAACTGTTCGAGCAGATTGGGGCTCACTGTGCCGAGTAAAATCGCGTCGTAGTCACCGCTCATGCAGGTGCGTAACTGTTCGAGTTGCTTATCCTGATGGTAGTAGCTGCCCGCTTCGAACAGATCTAAAGATACGCCAATGAATTTGGCATGTTGGATTAGGCCATAATCGATGCCAATCCAATAAGCGTCCTTCAGGTGAGGGACGAGGACACATAGACGCCAAGCTTGTTGGGCTTTAGTGAGAGGATGATAATCAAGCGCCTGCGCCTGCTGAATTTTGGCATTAAAGGGATGGCGTTGCTCTAATGGCCAAGTTTGGCTGTTGGCATTGGCAGGCGATAAACATAACAGGCCAAAAGTGGTGAGTGTGAGCAAAGCTTGCCAAAATTTTCCCATTGTCTCGTATCATCCACAGTGATCATTTCGAAGGCATTGTAACAGAAGGAACAAGTGTGGCGCCTTTATCTTTATCGCGAAGTAGTTTAACCGGCAGACTCATGCTCGCCTTCGGTGTGCTTGGGGTATTGCTGTTGCTACTGGTTAGCTTAGGTAGCCTGAGTTTACATTGGCTCAAGCAGGCTGACAGTTATCTGTATGAAGAATCATTACCCGCCTCTCAAGCCGCGCGCCAATTAGTGCAGGCCTCTAATGCCTTATCCGATGGCGTGACCCAGTTAGGCCAAGTGGAGGATGAGCGGCAGCGGGAATTTATCGGCCGTAAGCTCAACCTTGAAAGCGCCACAATGTTAAATAGCATCAAAGTGTTACTGACACTAGATGTGAACGAAGATAATCATTTATCTGTATTAGCTGAGCAAATCATCGAGCAATTAACCTTATTGGGTAAGAGTGTGGGCCAGCGCATTACCTTAGGGGATGAGTTGCAGCTTAGGGCCCGTGAGTTATCACTTGCCGCAGCCCATGCCTCTGAGTTATTGCAATCCGAATTGGCGGTAGTCGACTCGGCGATTTTAGCAAAACTCAGCCAAGCCTACCCGGATATGGCGGGGAATAAACGCAGTGGGCAACTGCTTGATGATGTGATTGAACGTGAGCTCGATATCCAAGAACAGCTCAATCGCGCGCTCAAGTTAGTGCATCAAATTGCGCTGCTCAGTCAGTTATTTGAGGCATCTGAATTACAGTCCGAGCTGCAATTGAGTGTTCCCCGTTTATTGGCAACCTTTGCCAGCACTGCATCATCGCACCCCATGGCGCAGAATCATCCAAAACAAGGGATGGCTATCGATCTGGCATCGAGCGCAAACACAGATTCGCCTTCGGTAGAGGTGGGTATCGATTTAATGGCGCTCACCACAGTTTCTGAGTTGATACGCGATCCCGGCAGGCTCAATGCGCTAAAGGCGGAACTGGCTGTTCTTCTCCATACCCCCAAAATTATCAAATTACAGCGAGAACTGAGTCAAAGTTTGCAGCGGCAACAGCGGCAGCAGCAGGAGTTAGCGGAAAAACTCTATAGCCTCAATACGCTGGTGGATAGTGCGCTTAATCAACAGCAACAGCGGGCGGAGCTGGCGCGAAGTGATTATTTAATGCAGTTGTCTTACGCTCGATTAGGGTTGTGGGGCACGGGCATATTAATGTTAGTTATCATAGCAGTCGTGGTTTATCGAGTGATCTATCGCGGCATTGCCTTGAGGTTAAATCAGGCGACCGAAGCTATGTCGCGCTTAAGTTTAGGGGACACTAATGTGAGCCTCGATGCCCACGGCGACGATGAGTTGACCGCCATGGCCAATGCCATCGAGGCATTTAAGCGAAAAACAGCCCACAACCTGAAATTGCAGGCGGATTTACGTCAGGTCGCCGATGAGCTGACCGAGCATAAAAAGGCCCTTGAACAAACCGTGGCCACGCGCACACAGGAATTGGCCGAAGCCAACCTGCGCCTTGATGCGGAGGCCAAAGGCCATGCTAAGGCAAGAATCGTTGCCGAGGAGGCGAGTCAGGCAAAATCCCAATTCCTAGCGACCATGAGCCATGAAATTCGCACCCCACTCAACGGCTTACTCGGGACGCTTACCTTGCTCGGCCATAGCCAGTTACCGCCCGCGCAGCAACAGATGCTCGCGCTGTCGCAATACAGCGGCACGCTGCTGCAAACCGTGCTGAGCGATATTCTCGATTTCTCCCGCCTCGAGCAGGGCAATTTAACCAATGAGCCTAGGCCTACGGATATCAACGCCTTGCTCGATGAAGTCCTAGCGATCATGGTAGCGGGCGCCAATTTGGCGGGATTGAGTCTAAGACTTAATCGTCCCCAGTTACCCGCGTGTATCCAGATTGATGGCCCTAAGCTGAGGCAGGTACTGTTTAACTTGATTGGTAACGGCATTAAATTCACCCCCGAAGGCGGCGTGAGTCTGAATGTCAGCGTGCGGGGCGATAAACTCGCTTTTGTGGTGGCAGATACCGGCGTGGGGATTGCGCCCGAGGTGCGCGAGCAATTATTTATGCCTTACTGCGTATTGCCTAATCAGGGGCGCAGCCGTGGGACTGGTTTGGGGCTTGCCATTTGCAAACAGTTAGTTGAACTGATGGATGCACAGGGGCCAGGAATTTGGGTCAAGAGTGAGCCAGGTAAGGGCAGCGAGTTTGGTTTTGAGCTGAGTTTTTCCCAGTGTGATAAGGCATTCGATACGCAAACTCAGGTGCAAAAACGGGTTAATCCCCTGCGGGTGTTAGTGATCGAAGACAACAAGGTCAATGCCATGGTCGCGCAAGGGTTTTTGGCGCATTTAGGCCACAGTTCCAGCTTGGCCATCAGTTGTCAGCAGGCGCTGACGCATGTGAGTGGCGATAAGGCATTCGATGCCGTGATGCTCGATATTCAACTGAGTGATGGTTCTGGGCTAGCATTATTACCACAGCTAAAGGCATTACTGACAAATGACATTGTTAATGAGAGTATTAAGTTTGCCGCCTTTACCGCGCAGATGCAGACGGAGGATCTTAGCCTCTATCGGGAGGCGGGGTTTGATACTGTGTTAGCCAAACCCTTGAGCCTGCAAACCCTGACAGAATGGCTGGGCGTTGCTTCGTTGCCAGCGTGTGTGCCATCTTCTTCGGGGAGTGAGAGTCCTGCGTTGCCAGCGAGTCCTTCCTTAACCTTCGCATCTTCGGAGTCATTGGCTCAATCGGCTAAAACCTTATTAGATCTTAATCAGTTACAGCAAGATCTTGAGGTCTTAGGTTTGAAAGCCGTGAGTGATATGTTGGCGCTCTATCGAACCTCCAGTGCCGAGCAAATTGAGCGACTCTCGGCGTTAAGCTCTGTGGCGCATTTCAGCGAGGGCGCAAAACTATTGCACGCGCTTAAGGGCAGCAGTGCCAGCATGGGGCTAAAAGCACTGACCGAGTGTTGTCAGCAGTGGGAGAATACACACAACACCACAGGGGAAAATGTATTGGATAGCGAAGCCGTCACTGAATTAACCGCTTGCTGGCAGGCGTCGATGACAGCGTTTGAGCAGTGGCTTGCAACACAGGGCTAGCAGCAAAGGATTCGCGACAAGACGTTAACTCTATAAGTGAGTCGTCTTTAACTGCATGTATTTTGCCTAATCAATGCAAATCGAGGAATAAAAAAGCGGCTCCCATGGGAGCCGCATTTTGTTAACTTATTTCAGGACGAGACATGAGTTATCACCTTGAGTCTTAATGCTACTCTGGTTTAACGCTACTTGGGTTTAACGCTACTCGGGTTTTAGGCGGGTGGCGATCAATTGATTGTCTGTTCTAACTGCTGTTTATCTTGCTGCACCCAAGCGAGGGTGAGTGTGGCGAGAGCACTGTAAAAGCCATTGCTGTGCTTGCTATCGCACTCAACGACCTTGGCGACAAACTTTGATAACCATGAATCTATACAAGCGTTTAGGAAGCTTAACTGGGCAGCATCTTCACTGTGGCAAGCTAAGTGTCCCATATAGGCGAGGATCACGGCTAAGTGATCGGCAGGTTCAGGGAAGTGACTCTGCACTTGCAGTTTGCTCTGGTGTAAAAACTCGCTCATTTGTTGATGCTGCTGCCCAAATAGCAAGGGTTCTTCCTCGGGGCTCAAGTACAGGCTGGCATAGGGCGAGGCGCTGTGTTTTGTGCCTACGAGGAATAAACCGCAATAATCGGCGGCAAGTTCGAGCAAGGCTTCATCGCTCGTTAAGCCATTCAGCACCTTCTGTATGCTGACGACTGGCGCACTAAACTCGGGCGCATAACCCAGTTGTGTCCAGAATTGCTGCGCTTGCTCACTGGTGAGTTGCTTAAGGCGTTGCTCATCAATTTCACGGGCAAACAGAGAAGACAGCAGCTGATACACTAAGGCTCTGGCATGATTGATATCGACGTTGCTCATCGCATGTTCCTCAAGATTAACAGTGGAATGCGCCTAGTTGACTAGGCGCATCGCCTTGTGGGTTCGGTTAGATTTCGACTTCGATAGGTCCATCGAAGGAGCTGACCTTAGGGACTTTGCCTTGGTATTTCTCAAACTCGACCAGACAAGTATAGGCTGAGCAGGCTTGCGCCAACTTCGAGGTGCCAATGTCTAAGGTCAGAGTATTTGGATCGCCATAGCTACACAGGGCACCGATTTCGGCGCCACCTTCGACGCTGCCATCTTTACCCACTGGGCCATACCATGCGCCTTCATGAATTCGCACTACGCCTTTAGGGAAGCGATCCGATACCACGGCGCCCGCTAACAGTTGGCCACGGTCGTTAAAGACCCGCACTATATCGCCATCTTTAATGCCACGCGCTTTAGCATCCACAGGGCTGATATAGATGGGTTCGCGGCCGTTGACTGTGTAGGTTTCGCGGTATTCCTTCGACTCACACATTTGCGAGTGCAGACGTTTATCCGGATGGCAAGATTGTAGCCACATAGGATATTTGTCCGAACCTGGGCCACCATGGCTACGCTCGGCTTTTTCCATCCAAATGGGATGGCCTTGGCAGTCCTCATAACCGAACTGTTCAATCTTACGGCTGAAGATTTCAATCAAGCCAGAAGGCGTGCCTAGTGGATTGATTTCAGGATCGTTTCTAAAGTCGGCGTGGCGTGTCCACAGCTCGCCATCGCCAAAGTGCACATAACCTTGCTTCCAGAAGGTGGCAAAATCTGGCATCTCATACTTACCTGCGTTCGCGGCTTTACACTCGTTATAGAGGGTTTCTATCCACTCCATTTCGCTCATATTGCGGGTGTATTCTTTCTCTTTACCCATCAGCGCGGCAAAGCGAGTGAAGATTTCAAAGTCTGACAAACTTTCAAACAGCGGCTCGACCATCTTCTGCATCGCCAAAATACCGCGGTTAGCATAGGCGCCGTATACATCGATATCGTTGCGCTCATAGGTGGTGCAGGCGGGCAGCACTATGTCGGAGAAGCGGCAAGTCGCCGTCCAGTTCACATCGATAGTGACCACGCATTCAAGCTTTTGGAAGGCTTGCTTCATGCGGTTACGGTCTTGATGGTGATTCCATGGGTTATTACCCGAGAAAATCATCATCTTAATATCGGGATACACCACTTTCGAACCGTTGGCATCAATGGTTTTGCCGGGTTCGAGGATCGCATCAATCCAACGGGCGACGGGAATGGTGCTGCTCGCGCCTTTAAAGTCGGTGCTGTCGAACAGGGGTTTTTGGTTCTCGTCTAAGTTACGCGGGAAGGCGCCGGGCGCCGCCGCATTTGTCGCAGGTACACCAATACTGGAATAGTGATGACCATAGCTGATGCCACCGCCGGGCAAACCAATTTGTCCTATCATGGTCGCGAGGACTGCGGCCATCCAGTAAGGTTGCTCACCGTGTTGTTGGCGCTGAATACACCAACCCATCATGATTTGGGTGCGACCCTTAACTAAGGTTTTCGCCAGATCGCGGATGATGTGTGGCTCAACCCCACAGATTGGCGCTGCCCACTCAGGGGTTTTGGCGATACCGTCTTTAGTGCCCATCACGTAAGGCACAAACTCTTCGAAGCCTAAGCTATAGCCTTGGATGAATTTATCATCGTAAAGTTTTTGGGTGATCATCTCATGGGCGATGGCCAGCATCAGCGTCACGTCAGTCTGTGGGTTCACATACAACTGCTCACAGCCAAGGTAAGCCTGGGTTTTAGTCACCACAGGGTCGATACTTATCACGCGGATCTTGCCCTGTTTGACCTTCTCTTTTAACTGCGCGAGGTAAGCGAAGGCCTCATGGGTTTCAGCGTTCCAACCCACTTGCAGGTTTTTGTAAGGATCGTTTGACCAGAGCACAATCGTGTTGCTGTTTTCTAAGATCAGCGGCCAAGAGGTGCCTTGGGCATACACTTCGGTTGAGCCTAACACATATGGCAGAATGGTTTGGCCTGCACCGGTGGAGTAGTCTCCGATTTTCTTCACATAGTTGCCGTGCATCCCCACCGCGCGCTGCATATGGCTGGTGCTGGAATGCAGTTGCCCGGTTGCGCGCCAACCTGTTTGTCCTGCGTGTAAGCCCGATGGACCGTATTGGGTTTGGATTTCATCGAGTGAGTGTTTAAACAGCTTTAATGCTTTATCCCAGGTCACGCGAACGAAGCGGAAATCCCCCCGTTGCTGGGTATTGCTCTTATGGCCTTTCAGTAAAAAGTCTAAGCGAACCATAGGGTAACGCACACGGGATGGGTTATAGACCATACCGCGGATACCGTTAATCATATCCGTTGGATATTTATCTAAATCGAAGGCTTTGACCTCGGCAATTACACCGTTTTTACGTTTGATTTTAAAGGCGCCAAAGTGTGAGCCTGTGGTCAGCCATTCGTCTTCATTTAAGCCTGTGCTGGCGAGCGCATTTAAGGGCGCTAACACTGAGCTGCCACCTAAAGCAACGAAAGAGGTTGAGGCTAAGCCTTTTAAAAAGTCTCTTCTGTTCATGGTATTACTCCCGAATTAGTGCTCTTTTTTCACGAAGGTTGACGAATGTTCTTGCAGATATTTCTGCACCAGCGCTTGAGTGTCTTGGTCCATGTTCACGAAGGCCAACATGCCTTGGAACATGCCTGGCCAGGTATTGGCATCGAAATGCGCTTCATCTGGCTGGGTATGGCACACACTACAGCTTGAGCGGAAGGTATCGCGGGCATAGCCCCAGATTGGTTGCAGCTCGGTGAGCAGGTAATCTTTATCGGTCCAGATTTGGGCTTCAACCCGTTGCCATTTCAGGCCTGTCATTGGGTCTTCTTTCTCTTCAAAGGTTTGGATAACACCTTCGGTTTCTGCTGCATCTTTGCTTAACTGTGCCGACAGAATGTTTACGCCAAAGTCCATGTAGATCACGCGGCCTGCGCCGATTTTCTTACGCCAGCCATCGATAGCAATTTTGATGCGCTTACCTTTAGTTTCGAGCACTTTGACTTTAGTCGCGACGTTTAAGGTACCGGCTTCAACATCACCTTTTTCACTAAAGAACAGAGGCTTAGTTAGGGCACTGTAGTAGGTTTGGTTGGTTTCGACTGAGCTGACGCCAGCGCCGACTTCGGCGATGAGTTCAGGTGCACGGGCCGTGCCCATTTCAGGTAGATGGTGGGCAATGCCTTTGTGGCAATCGATACAGCTTTGGTCGATTTCGGCGGCACGTTTCATCTGTTTTTGCGCCAGTGGTGACATGCTTTCCCACTTCATCGAGTTGTAGTTGTGGCAGTTCTTACAGGCCAGTGAATTGTCGCGATCGAAACGTTTCCATTCGCGGCTCGCCATTTCGAGACGTTTAGCTTCAAATTTTTCAGGGGTGTTGACCGTGTTGAATAACCAGCCCCAAACATCGTGGGAAGCTTCCATCTTACGGGCAATCTTACGGCTCCAGTTGTGGGGCACGTGACAGTCGGGGCAGGTGGCGCGCACACCTGAATGATTCGACCAATGCACAGTTTCCTGTAACTCTTGGTAAGGCTTGCTTTCCATACTGTGGCAGCTAATACAGAAGGCTTCGGTGTTGGTGGCTTCCAATGCGGTGTTAAATCCGCCCCAGAAGATGATGCCCATGATAAAAGCACTGATGCTGACAGCGCCTAAGGTGAGAGCTTTTGTGGGTTTGTTTAGTGTGCGCCAGAGGTTGATTAACCACTTCATAATAGCGTCCTCAAAGTATCAGTGAATTAGTGGCCGACAACGCCGCCGAAGGCTTGGATCATCCAAATGATGAAACCGTAGAGACTGATCCCCGCGATAGTCAGTGCGGGAAAGAGTATGAAAATGATGAATCCCAGCGCCTTTAACTCATTGCTGCGTGAGGACTTATCCGATGTTTGCATGGTGGGCTTTGTCATTGGGAAGAGCTCCGTTCGAAAGCGATTTTTGATGGGAGCACTATAAAGGGGAGATGTGAATGGACTTGCCTGCTGGGATGAATGGGCTTTGACAATATATGAAAAATTATGAAAATTTTAAAAGTCTCATCATTTTTTGTTTTACTGACAGAGCGTTAATCTTATTTCTGTGATCGCTATCGGCAGTTTGATATGCAGTTTAGGTGTTTTTTTAAACACTGATTTTGACTTTTTTGGCTAATTATTTACTGAAGTGCAGGCGAGGTCTTAGCTATCTGGCGGCGTTTACAGTATTATCCGCGGCCAACAAAGGCTGCGTTTGCATGGTTAAAGTGATTTTAACTGGGCAAAGCGTCACTGCTTGCAGATCATGGATTTTTCCCGATGTAGGAGAATGATGTGGATCTCTCACCCAAGTCATTGGATTTGGGGCTCTAATCTGCCGCAGCCGGCGTCGCCAATGGTAAAACCAATTGGTATCGACCCTATTTTAAGAGATCACAAGGTATAACAAGATATGTCTGAGCAATTGAGTTCAACAGCCGTACCCTCTGGTTCGTTTCTGAACCGTTTTTTTTCAATTCAACAACGTGGTAGCACAGTTCGCCAAGAAGTGATTGCAGGGTTAACCACCTTCCTCGCTATGGTGTACTCAGTGATTGTGGTACCCAATATGTTAGGCAAAGCCGGATTCGACCCTGGTGCCGTGTTCGTCGCTACCTGTTTAATTGCCTCCTTTGGCTCGCTGCTGATGGGACTCTGGGCGAATCTGCCCATGGCCATTGGTTGTGCGATTTCACTCACCGCCTTTACCGCCTTCGGCTTGGTGTTAGGTCAGGGCATGAGTATCCCTGTCACCTTAGGCGCCATCTTTTGGATGGGCGTGATTTTTACCATCGTGAGCGTTACGGGTGTGCGTCAATGGGTGCTGGCTAACCTACCCAAGGGCATTGCCCATGGTACAGGTATCGGTATTGGCTTGTTTTTACTCTTAATTGCCACTAACAGTGTGCAGTTGATTGTGGCCAATGACGCGGGTCTGCCAGTGAAGTTAGGCGACATTAACAGCTTGCCCGTTATCGCGACCGTCCTAGGTTTAGCAGCGACGATTGGTTTAGAGCGTCGCGGCGTACCCGGCGGGATTTTATTGGTGATTATCGGCCTATCCCTGTTTGGTTTAGTGTTTGATCCAAGCGTGAAATTCCAAGGTTTATTCGCCGTGCCTGATTTTACCTCTGAGCACTCGCTGATTGGCCAAATGGATATTATGGGCGCCTTAAATCCAGTGGTATTACCGATTGTACTCGCGCTGGTGATGACGGCGATTTTTGATGCCACCGGCACTATCCGCGCGGTAGCTGGTCAAGCTAATCTGCTGGATAAAGACGATAATATCGTTGGCGGTGGCAAGGCATTAACTTCGGATTCTGTCAGCAGCATGTTTGCGGGTATCGTCGGCGGCGCACCTGCGGCCGTGTATATCGAATCGGCAGCGGGTACGGCGGCGGGCGGTAAGACGGGTTTAACTGCGACCATAGTGGGCGGATTATTCCTGCTAATGGTATTCCTTGCTCCGCTCAGCTATTTGGTGCCGGCTTATGCCACTGCGCCTGCGCTGATGTATGTCGGGCTATTGATGCTCAGCAATGTGACTAAGCTGGACTTTAATGACAAGGTCGATGCGATGGCGGGCTTAACCTGCGCTGTGTTCATCATCCTCAGCTGTAACATTGTGACCGGTATTATGCTCGGGTTTGTGACTTTAGTGGTTGGCCGTATTTTTAGCGGTGAAATTCGTCAACTTAAGTTAGGCGTACTCGCCATTACGCTGGGCCTTGTAGCCTTCTATATGGGCGGCTGGGCAATCTAGTTTTTTATACCAATCACATTAAATATCTAATCAGTTCAGAGCCTCACAGACATCTCAATCCAAGGCGCATTGACGAAGAAATGGTTATTCCCTTTTAAGTCAATGTAACACGGGAGTGAGATGCCTGTGAGGCTCCCGAAGGGCGGGGTTGAACGGGCTTTATACTGCGTTTAAGGCTTTCGACAGAGCACCACTATGCCTTCAAGCCTTCGCCTTGTCTAAAGCCCGTTTAACTCCCGCTGAATGAACAGATATTTGATACGATTGGTATTACTCTATAAAGTCGAAAGCGAGTGCCGTTAGCACTCGCTTTCATTCACCTCATTGTGTTCACAATAGGCTCGCAGTAAATCCTTCCAGGTCACTATCCCCACCAGATCGCCGTTTTCCAGTACGGGTAAACAACCAATATTGTGTTCCAGCAAGGTACGGCTGGCGACATCGAGCGACACATGTGGCGCTACGGTCACCGGATTGCGGGTCATTACTTGATGGACGCGTTTTTGCAGGGTTTCGAGATCTTTCGAGGTTTCGGCGCTGCTGCCCAGATTCGGACTGATAGCACGCAGCAAGTCGCGCTCCGACAGTACGCCTTCGAGTTTATATTCATCCACTACCAGCAGATGGTGGAAGTTTGCCTGCTCGAAAATCTCCTTCGCCACGGTTAAACGATCGTCCATTTCGACTGTGACGACTCGGGTACGCATAATATCGGCGATAATGATCGGCATGATAAACCCTTACAAGGATATGTATCCTTAATGCACTGTATTACAGATACTTATAACAGACCGATGTTTATTTAGCCAATACCTTAAACAGGATTATGCTTAATCCTGCTTGTCTGATCCATCTTCAGCCATCAAAGGATTGCGTAAGTCTTCGGGTAAATGAGCACCGATATAACGTTGGTACTTTTTCCCTTTCAGTTTATGGGTATCGACCAGAACCAAACCATCGACACAGTCGCCAAAATCGGCATTGATACCAAAGGCGAGAAACTTCACCCCATCCTGCTTACACAGCTCGCCATACTGCTTGTACAGGGTTGGCACCGCGGCGCCCATACTCGCCAGCATTTGTTTTAGCTGCTTAAAGTGGCTTTGGTAATCCTCGCCCGAATAGATTTCATCCAACTGCAATTTGCGCTGCTTGGATAGTCCAAAGGGGGACATGGATACCGCGAGCTGCTCTGCTGGCGCAAACTCCTTGGAGTAGAAATGCACTAGCATTTCCCGCGCGCTGCCAGGCAGTTGATTGCTGATGGACACTGGGCCAAACAGGTAGCGGTATTCTGGGTGTTTTGCGAGGAAGGCGCCAATGCCAAACCAGAGGTAGTCGAGACTGCGTTTGCCCCAATATTTGGGCTGCACAAAACTGCGGCCAAGTTCTAAGCCTTGTTTAACAAAGGGCATAAAACCATCGGCATATTGGAACAGGGATTGGCTGTAGAGGGCGTTGTCGCCGTAGCGATTTAGCACTTGCTCGCCGCTGGCGAAACGATAGGCGCCGACAATTTCAAACTGTTCTTTATCCCACAGCACCAGATGTTGGTAGTAGGAATCGTATTTATCGATATCGCGGCGCTTGCCCGTGCCTTCGCCGACGGCGCGAAAGGCAATTTCCCGCAGGCGGCCAATTTCGCGCATGATGGGGTTGCTGTCCTGATGCTGATACAAATAAATCAGCTTGTTATCTTGGGTTTCACCGAGGAGTTCACATTGTTGCAGCGCGGCCTGCAACTCTCGGCGCGACTCCGGGTGGGCGATGGCGCTTTGGGTGATAAACAGCGGGTCTTTATCTTTACCGATGCGATACAGATGATTTTTAAGCAGTTTTATCTTGGTTTTTAGCGGAAAATCCATCGAGCGCACAGCTTCATTCGGAATAAGCTCGCCGATACGAATGGGCATATTACGCTTGGCCTGTTTAAACATCTCCTTGACCAGTAGCAATGTAGCTAAGGGTTTGTAAATCATCGAAGCGCCGTAGAAGGTGGCCGAGTTTTTGGCATCCAAAAAGATTGGCAGCAGCGGCGCATTACAGGAAATCGCCATCTTTAAAAAGCCCGAGTGCCACAGGGTATCGCGCACGCCGCTCGGACGCAGGCGAGAGACTTCCCCCGACGGGAAAATCAGTACCGCGCCTTCATTGCGCAGATGCTGATGGATTTTTTCGAGGTGCTGTTTCGGCGTGCCGCCCGTCATATTGCGCACTGGTAGCAGGATCGAATGCAAAGGCTCGAGCGCCATCAGGAGCTCGTTCGCTACAACCTTGATATCGGGACGGATTTCGCTGACGAGTTTAATCAGGGCGAGGGCATCGAGGGAGCCAATCGGATGATTGGCGAAGATCACCACGCGGCCCTCGCAGGGAATATTTTCGACCTCGTTGGCGGGCACGGTAAAGCTAAAATCGAAACTGGCGAGCACTTGCTCGACAAAATCGACCCCTTGCAGATAGGCAAATTGATTGGCTATCTCGTTACATTGTTTTTCATTCAACAGGTAGCGCAGCATGGCCTTAGTCGGCTTGGCTAACCAAGGTTTGTCCTTGAGGGCGGGCAGGTTTTGCTCCACCACATTATCGACGGTAAAGATCATCGAACTGGCTTTTAAGGTAGGCATTAGCATGGCTGCTCCGCTGGCTGCGTCCTGCGTTAATGCGTTGGCGCTTAATGTGTTAGGACTTAATGATTCAGTGTTTGGGGTATGAGGTGTTAATTGGTTCATAATTAGGCAACATCCCTTGGTTGGATTTCTGCTTGTTTGGGGCTGTTTGTGGCCGTTTGTGGAATAGGTTTTGAGGCTTGAGTAGGCATTCGAATGGGCGCTTTGGGCGGCGTTTTCGCCAGCACAATACTGCTCAGAATATCGAGGTTTAAGCTTTGCTCATTCCAGCGGCAGAGCTGTAATTCCCCGTTTAAGGTTTCGGTGATCAGGCTACAGTTTTCGACCCAGTCACCATCATTGGCATAGACTATCTGGCGTTTATCCGGCGTACTGTATTGGTTATCTCGAGCGTGAATCGATAGCTCTGGCTGGTGGATATGGCCGCAGATCACGCCATCCACATCATAGTGCTGGGCATAATTCACCACGGCTTGGCGAAAACGGGCTATAGCCGTCTGTGCCTTGCCAACGCGGGATTTGATATAGCTGGCAAGTGACCAATACGGGTAACCTAAACGCTCACGCAGGCGATGGAGGTTGCGGTTGAGAAACAGCAGTAAGTCGTAGAGGTGATCGCCCAAGATAGCGTAGAAGCGGCCAACGCAAACATCGGCATCGAACTGATCGCCATGCAGCATTAACAGTTTGTGGCCGCCAATCCCCTGATGAATATGTTGGCGAGCAATTTTGATATTCAGCAGCGTCAGTTCGGCATAGGGCTTGATTAGCTCATCGTGGTTACCCGGCAGATACATCACCTGAGTGCCGTTTTGTGCCAGTTCAATCAGCTTTTGCAATACCTTATTGTGGCTCTCGGGCCAGTGCAGGCGGCGTTTGAGCGCCCATAAATCCACAATATCGCCGACCAGATACAAGTGCTGACAACGCACGGTATTTAATAGGCTTAACAGATAGTCGGCTTTGCAATCCTTACAACCTAGATGGATATCCGATAGCCAGAGGGCGTTGACTGTGATGGTTTGGTTATTTGCGGCGTTGGCAATATGTGGTGTTGAGAAGGAAGTGTCGTAAACACTGGATGGAGCATTGTCGGAAGAGTTGGAAGGAGTGTTACGGGAAGAGTTGCGGGGAGTCTTGAGAGCGTCGATAAGCGTTCGATCAAGTCTCCTGTAATTAGCTCCAGTCATCTCATATTCACCCTATGCGGCTGTTGACTGCCTTAGAGATTAGTGACGGGCTTTGACTGAATGATGAAGCTTAAGTGACATGCAGATGACAAAAGAGTGGATTAGGCTGGAGTTAACCCAACAAGATTCCGTTCTGGGTGCATTGACTGTCGATAGATTGAGTTAACTCATTTTTGCCCCCAAAGTGATTTAACAAGTTGTCTGTGGTGCATCTAAAAGCAGACTTTCTTGCCTAAAAGTTTTCATCCTTAATAACTCAACTTTTGCAATTCATACAGATGACTAAAGGCTGGATAGGCATACAGTCATATTTAAAAATGATGATTTTCATCCTAACTTTGTGCGCGTTTTCACATTTGAATACAAATAAATATATTTATAATCAATTACATATAAATCACATGGATTAGATAATAGGTTTGGAAAACGCGCATGCGCGTTTTTCCAGATGGTGTATTTGGAAGAAAGCTGATAAGTTCTTTGCATACAGATAGTTAACCGTGCGCGTTTTCACTGGTCCAACGAGGTAAACGCGCATGCGCACGAATAAAATGTTATGCGTAAAGGAAATACCGAGTGAGTAGCGAAGACTGGTATAGAAACAAAGAGTGGAGCGAAGAAATTGAAAGCAAGTTCTTCGAGAAGCTAAAGCGTGCTCGTCGAAAAGAGCAGTATTTGCGAATCCAGGCTTGCACCATTGCCAGTACAGAACCTGATATTGCACTTTCGCTACTCAAACAATACTTCGAGCTTAACGATGACTTCGACCATGCTCAGGCTTACTGTGATATGGCAACTGCATATATCGCTAAGGGTGAGCTCGAAAATGCAATCAACTCTTATGGCAAGGCTTTAGAAAGAGAGTCGGTATTTCCAAATTTAAAGACCGATGCATATATTCTTTATCCGCTAGTGATCGTTGAGAACAAACTTTCTAAGTTATATCAGTCTGCCAACCAAGTCCTAGATGAACATCAGGAGCGGTTAATGTTTCCAGTTGACCATTTTCGTTGGCATGCAGCAAAGGCAATAATTTCCGCAGAAAGTGGCAACTCTGAGCAGGCTGCCAATCATGCCGGACAAGCATTTGACGCTGCTCAAATAAAGAAGTCTGGTTTTCGGTTCCATCAAAACCTTGGCTTGGTGGGCAAAGAATATAAAGGCTTGGTAAATGAGCTTCGTGCCATTCACGCATAACAAGTCAAAGCACTCGGACTTGGTAAAGCTGTCACCTTTTTCGCTTGCGCAAAAAAGCCGCCAACTTCACCAAGCCGGTGTTAGAGGCGTTAGGCATCAGGAGATATACACATGGAATTGAGTCCCGCAGAGCAATTTGCTCATAGCACTGTACGAATTGAATGTGATATGAAAGGTGGTGGGGTTGGTACTGGTACTGGCTTTTTCTATAGCTTGGATAAAAACGGTGATCAACATATCCCTGTTATCGTAACCAACAAGCATGTAATAGAAGGGGCAACCAGAGGTCGATTTCTCCTAACCTTGAGAAATGCCGAAGGTGGTCCTGATATTGGTAACTCAAAATCATTTGAGCTTGATAACTTTCAAGCAAGATGGCTACCACATCCTGATAATGAAGTTGACCTATGCGTTATGCCTATAGCGCCGCTAATCCGGGAAGCTGAAGCAACAAACACCCAGTTTTATTTTATAACTCTGGATAAGGAGCTTATTCCCACAGAGGCCGATCTAAACGATATGCTCGGGTTAGAGAATATTTTAATGGTTGGCTATCCTAACGGATTATGGGACAAGGCTAATAACCTTCCAATTTTCAGAAAAGGTGTTTTGGCATCTGATTACAAAAGAGATTGGAACGGAAAGAAAGAGTTTTTGATTGATGCGGCTTGTTTTCCTGGCTCCAGTGGCTCACCTGTTCTGCTGTTTGAGATCGGTAATTACCAAACTCGTAATGCGCTTGTGATGGGGTCTAGGATAAAGCTTTTAGGGGTGTTATACGCAGGACCTCAACATACGGTGCAAGGTGATGTAATAGTTGTTCCAGTTGCAACGCAACAACGAGCAGTGGCTGTTGCAGGAATTCCGAATAATTTAGGGATCATCATAAAGGCGGAGCAGTTGTTGGCCTTTGAAGGGAAGCTGAAATAATGCCTAACAAATCAATTAACTTCGCGCCTTCGGCGCCGGACGCGCTACCACGCGCCGCTTATTTCAGACGTTAGGTGTCAATAGCAATTCATCTCATGGCTTCTCAAATGTATATGAAAAAATTAAGTGAAATAACAAGAACGGAAGTTTTTTTTACTTCATCTCTGCATCATGCGTATGTCAGCGATCGTGAACCGCTTCAAACGTTGTTAATCAATAAGCTAGGTTTGGATAGTGGTGTTGAAATAATAGATAGTGGCTATGAAATATGTTTATTCAGAGATTTAGCGAAAGAGGGATATATTGGTCGTGAAGATAAGTCGTTTGAGAAACAGACATTCGATAATGTGTTTGTTCTTTCTGATGAATCAATCGTATTGGTTGAGGCCAAAGCAAACCAAAAATTTAGCCCTAATCAAATCGAAAAGATGGTTCTTGCTAAAGAAATGATACAGAGTAGTGAGCTACCTTGGAATCAAGTTTATCTTGTAGGGTTGTGCTCATCGAAATACAGGCCTAAAGCAACTACTGTTAGGAATTTCGACGCCGTTATTACTTGGGCTGAAGTTGCGGTATGTTCAAATGAACACAGAGCTGTTTTTGAACGAGCCGATAACATTTACAATGACCGCGCAGCGCACAGCTAACAAAGTTGTAAACGCGAACAAAAAACCGTTGGCTTTGTTCGTGCCTCACAAAATTTTAGCCAACAATTTTTTGCCGATTACAACGCCGTTATCGCCATAGAAATTTTTATCCGAAATTCGCCTGATGCAGCCGAGGTTCTGACACGCTTTTGTCCCTTAGCTTTTTGCGTACATACGGCAAATGGGTAGTTAAAATTGGCATTGGGGCATCAGTGACCGTTGGCGACATGGATGTCGCCGTCGAGCCTATAGGGATATATTCACGGCGAGTCACTGGGGAAACAATGACAATAAACTCGTTGAGCAGATCAAATGGCTATTTTGCTTTTATTCTTAAACTGAGTTGTGTGGTTACGAGTGGAGTTTGGACAGTATAAAAAAGGGGAGTCAGTTAATCTGACTCCCCTTGATATTTTAGGTGATGTTGCGCTTAGAACAGCAAATGAGCCACGCCAGCAATGACTGGCAACGTCACTAAGGTACGCAGTACGAACACGACAAATAGCTCAACAAAATTCACTGGGATCTTACTGCCAATCAGCAGCGCGCCCACTTCACTCATGTAAATCAGCTGTGTGACTGATAAGGCAGCAATCACAAAGCGGGTCATATCCGATTCGATAGAGCTGGCTAAAATCGACGGGATAAACATATCGGCAAAGCCGACAACGATGGTTTTAGAGGCTTCGGTCGCTTCAGGGATATGCAGCAGTTCCAGTAACGGAATAAACGGCATACCTAAGTAATTGAAGATGGACGTATGCTCGGCGATGATCAGCGCCGTGGTACCAATGGCCATTACTACAGGGAGAATGCCAAATATCATATCGATAACGTTTTTAATACCTTCATTTAAGACGGCTTTGATACCACCAGCACTGGCCGCTTTCTCGAGCGCTTTATCAAAGCCCCAAGAGAGTGCGCCGTGTCCTGCGGGGATCATCTCATCATCGGGTTGACGTGGCGTATCGTCGATATAGTTATCCTTCTTCCACGACAGTGGCGGTAACTTAGGTACAATCACGGCCGCCGCAAAACCCGCTAAACACACAGTCAGGTAGAAGGGCACAAACATATGCTCTAACTTCACCTGTGAGATCACCACTAAGCTGAAGGTAATTGACACCGCCGAGAAGGTGGTACCGATAACCGCGGCTTCCCTTTGGGTGTAAAAACGCGCTTCGTATTGCTTGCTGGTCAGCAGGATCCCAACGCTACCATCACCTAACCAAGAGGCCATACAGTCGATGGCGCTGCGACCTGGCAGGTTAAACACGGGGCGCATCACTTTAGTCAGCAGAGTACCAAATAGCTCTAATAGACCGAAGTTTAATAGCAGTGGCAGCAACATACCGGCGAAGATAAACACCGAGAAGAGTACGGGTAACAGGTCGTTCAGCACTAAGGCACCAGTACTTGAGGAGTTAATCGCTTCAGGGCCAATGCCAAAGTAGGTCAGCACGATAAAGACAGCGCCAACGACACGGGTGGTAAGCCACAGCGGGCTGATGTTGAGTAAACCATTGAGGAAGTGATTGTTCAGCACAAACTTAGGTTTGAGTAACTTTGTCAGCACAGAGGCAAAGGCCATGGCGACAACAATCACAGTCACGATTAAGGTTAATACATCGCTTAACACGCTTTGCAGTGCTTTAGAGATGATTGCGATGGGAATCGTTATCGCATCGTTATAGCTGATAGGGGTCATAAACAGCAGCAGACCGATCAGCGAAGGGACGATAAAGGTGAGTATCGTCTTAATGTTGCGGTTTTTATGTTCAGTAGCCAATGGTGTACACCTTAAAGTACGAGTCGCACAAATAAACTTGAATAAATGCTCTCTCAAAACCGCATTCTTTGCTGGGGTGAGGTGCATTTTCATTCAACTCAAAATCGAGAAGGGGGAAGATTACTCGCTTAGCGCCGCCATGTAAAACGATTCGGAAATTTGTTTGAGATAAGCAGCAAAATAGCATAGTTATTTGGACGATTTCTAATGAATGATTTGGGCATAAAATAGCGTTTTGATGCAGTTTATTTTAATTTAATCAACTAATTATAGAATGGTGTTGCGAATTGTTTATTGAGTTGTTTTGCTCTTGGGGTTATTGGTTTTTTTGTGATATTTTGTTCAAAATTTTCTCAATGGATCTTCACTAATTACACTTTTAGATGCTTTTTTGTCCATGAATCGTATCGGGGCTTCAGTTGTTGCTAACTTAATGTGAGCCAACTAACACTGGTGAGAATGATGGGGTAACCTTTTGGGACGATACAGCGATAATTGAATTTATTGTGATTATTTATTCATTTTTAACTTTGGATTTGCATATATTTTATTGAAAAATGACTAAATTACGAGTGTTTTTGCGATGACTAAAAAATCGCGAATAGTGATGAAATAAAATATTACGCTAAAGAGGATAGGGGCC
This sequence comes from Shewanella sp. Sh95, assembly GCF_001308045.1. Lineage (NCBI taxonomy): Bacteria > Pseudomonadati > Pseudomonadota > Gammaproteobacteria > Alteromonadales > Shewanellaceae > Shewanella > Shewanella sp. Sh95. Next base: position 292 of record NZ_LGYY01000088.1, on the reverse strand, counting down.
GCTTTAATTCTTTGTAATTCCATGTAAGTTAGTACTACTTTGGTTTGGCTAAATTATCCATGACTGTTATAAAAATGAATATGGCGACAAGGGGCTCGGCACTTGCCACTAAGTTTGGTTTTCTTGGTATTTTTGGATTGATGCTGGGGATCTGTGTGGCGGTATCCCCCTGTGTCAGGATTGTTGTCACCCCTAAATAATCATTATGTTTAAAGACAGGGTGCGGCAAAAGAGAACGATATGGCTCGGTATTCACCAGAACGTAAAGAGGCGATCCTTAAAAAATTATTAC
>NZ_LGYY01000283.1:0-457 GCF_001308045.1 Shewanella sp. Sh95 | reverse complement strand
CTTCGGGGCTTACACCGTTTTCGTTTGGCACTATGTAGCTGTTTGTATCAAGAGTTTTAAGCAGTGGATTTTTAGCTTTTGCTTTTTCCCAGCCGTTGCTTAGAGTTTTTGCTAGCTCATCTTTAAAGGCTTGTTTGAATTGTGGATTATCAGCTAGAAATTTATTTGCTCTTTTTATACCAGCCACTCCACCAGCACCAGCTAAAAATCCCAGGGCAAACTTAGCAGGATCAAAGCTGATATTTCCATTCTCATCAGTTCCTACGCCATTAAGCGTACCACCTACTAAGCCACCACCGATATGCTCATTAGCAAAAACTTTATTTGAAGTTGGATTTACTTCTTTAGTGTTTTGTGGTATAATGTTGGTATTAGAGTTTAAAGGCGAATTCGTGCCTTTGGTAATAGGCTTAGCGGATATATCTAAGTCTTTCTCTAATTTCTCATAAGCCGTAAC
>NZ_LGYY01000099.1:0-461 GCF_001308045.1 Shewanella sp. Sh95 | reverse complement strand
GATCGACGGCCTGTGGCGCGTCGCGCGCGGTGACGGGGACGTGCTCGGTGCGCTGGGCGTGGTCGCGTCCGACGGGTTCGCGTCGCTGCCGCGGTTCGCGGTCGTGCGCACGGACGCCGACGGCGCCGTGCACGCCGTCCTGCGCGGCCCGGTCCGGCTGCGCCTGCACGGCGCCGACGACGTGCAGGAGGTCACGGCCGGCGACGGTGCCGTCTGGACCGAGCACCGGGCGCTCGGCGTGCGCGGGCTGGTGCTCGTGACCGACGACGTCGACGACGTGGGCGCGTCCTGGCGGCCGCTGGTCGGGGGCGTCGTGCGCGCGGGCGGGCTGCGCACGGGCGCCACCGTCGGCGCGGCCCCGGCACCCGCGACGCCGCAGCCGCCCGACTAGCCGGGCGTGACCCCGGCGGGCGCCCCCGCGGCCGCCCGCGGGGCGGGGGCAGGGCCCGGTGCCCGAGGCG
>NZ_LGYY01000233.1:0-467 GCF_001308045.1 Shewanella sp. Sh95 | reverse complement strand
ATCCGTCGCTCTATCCCGGAGGTACGCGATGTTCACCACGTCCACGTCTGGCTGGTGGGGGAAAAACCGGTGATGACGCTCCATGTACAGGTCGTTCCACCGCACGACCATGACGCGTTACTCAACCGCATCCTGCATTTCCTGGAACATAAATATGAAATTGCGCATGCCACGGTGCAGATGGAGTACCAGCCCTGCAGCGGCCCGGAGTGCCATCTCAACACGATGCACGCCGGGCACGATCATCACCCCCACCATTAGCCAGAAAACGCGTGAGAACCTCGCTCACGCGCGCTGTTTATCCACATCCGGCTGCCGTTCAACGCAATGAACGTCAGCAAGAGGTATTCCAGCGACATGGCATAGACGCCCTGACGGGCAAAACCCACCACGCTTATCACGTTGACGATCACCCACAGCAGCCAGTTTTCAACATACTTGCGGGTCATTAAGATCATCGCCACCAC
>NZ_LGYY01000193.1:0-476 GCF_001308045.1 Shewanella sp. Sh95 | reverse complement strand
AGCATCGCATGTGTTCTGGCGATGTCAATATCATATAGTCTGGACACCAAAGTACCGCTTTCGGATATTGAAAGGTAATGTCGGAAAAGAGGTTTATCGATGCATTCAGGTTTATTGCCATCAAATGGGATGCATAGTCATGGAGCTAAATGTTCAAGTTGACCATGTTCATTTAGTGGTGAAGGTACCTCCGAAGATATCTATATCGAATTTAATGGGGGCGTTAAAAGGTAAGATAGCTTTGAAAATATTCAGTAAATTTCCTTACCTACGTAAGAATAAACTTTGGGGAAATCATTTTTGGCAGAGAGGATACTTCGTCGATTCGATTGGAATTAACGAGGAAATAATCCGTAGATACGTTAGGCATCAAGAGAAAGTAGAGCGGCAAGAGCAGGGTCAACTTGCTCTTGAATAAAGGCCCCCTTTTAGGGGGTTAAAACAAAGCCACCTTCTTCAGAAGGTGGATTCTTTAC
>NZ_LGYY01000143.1:0-489 GCF_001308045.1 Shewanella sp. Sh95 | reverse complement strand
GTCTCCATGCCGCCAACGTCGATGAGCGGGTAGTCGGCGGGCGGCCACACCTTGGTGAGGTCGAACGGGTTGAACCGGTAGGTCGTCGCGTCCTCGTACGGCATGACCTGCACGCGCAGCGTCCACCGCGGGAAGTCGCCGTCGGCGATGTGCTCGAACAGGTCGCGGACGTGGTGGTCGGCGTCGGACCCCGCGAGCTGCGCGGCCTCGTCGGCCGTGAGGTTGTCGATGCCCTGCTGGGTCTGGAGGTGGTGCTTCACCCAGAAACGCTCGCCGGCCGCGTTGACCCACTGGTAGGTGTGCGAGCCGAACCCGTCCATCGTGCGCCACGACCGCGGCAGGCCCCGGTCACCCATGAGCCAGGTGACCTGCTGCGCCGACTCGGGCGACAGCGACCAGAAGTCCCACTGCATGTCGTTGTCGCGCAGGTTCGAGCCCGGCAGACGCTTCTGCGACCTGATGAAGTCGGGGAACTTGATGCCGTCGCGC
>NZ_LGYY01000038.1:0-490 GCF_001308045.1 Shewanella sp. Sh95 | reverse complement strand
CGCCGGACGAGCTGCTGGTCGTCGGCGTCCACGGCGAGGTGCGCGTCGAGGGCAGGTACGTGCCCAGCGAGGACGACGGCAGCGTGCCGGGCCTGCTGCTCACGCAGGTCGACCGTCGCACCCTGCAGGCCTGGGACGGTGACGGCACGCCGCTGTGGACGTGGGCCCTCGACGGCGCCGCGTCGTCGTTCGACCAGGACGCCTCGACGACCGTGCTCGACGGCCGGGGGCTGCTCGCGAGCCCGGGCCGGCTGGTCGCGCTCGACGCCCGGTCGGGTGCCGAGCTGTGGCGGTCGGCCCGGCGGGCGCCCGCCCACCTCCTACCCCACGGCCACCCGGGGGGTGGGGTCGTCAAGCCGCGCGCGTACCTGCGGGGGGGGGTGCGGGCGCGAAAACATTAAACACAAACCGTTTTTTTTTGTGGTGGTGGGGGTCTTCTGTTGGGGCGGAACAGGGGGGGGTGACAGTTCGTCGCCGCTAAAGTGGTTTG
>NZ_LGYY01000287.1:0-405 GCF_001308045.1 Shewanella sp. Sh95 | reverse complement strand
CGTAGTCGGTGCTGATCGGCGGCTTGCTGACCCTCAGGCTATGACGGCGCTGCTGGATTTGCATGATGCGCCAGGCGATCTCCGCACTCTGCGCGTCAAAGCCCAGCTCAAGCCCGGTGAGCAGGTACGGCAGGCTGATCAGCGAAGGTTGCCGCCCCCAGGGCGTGCGCAGCCCCTCGTCGGGCACCATGATGCCGTCGATATCGATCATCTGCTGCCCCTGCGGCGGGGTGGGTACCCCCAGCCCCCCCCCGCGGGCGAGCAAACCCCGCGGATGGCTGGCGGCCACCCGGGAGCCCAACACGTCCCCCGGGTTTACCCCCCGCCCGCCCCCGCGGGGGGCGGGGGCGGCTGCCCGGCGGGGGGGGGGGGGGGGGGGGAGGCGCGGCGCGCCACCCGCCTGTA